>JAZQIW010000072.1:0-4566 GCA_045541355.1 Eubacteriales bacterium
TAAGATTCTCTCGCTGTATAATGCAGGTGTTGTAATGGGTAATGATGAGTTCGGTACCTTCAGCCCCGAAAACAGCATCAAGAGAAGCGAATGTGCAGCTATTATCAATAGAGTTGCAATTCCCGAAAACAGACTTAAGAAAACACTCTCAAAGTTTGCAACAGATGATGCCTATACCCTCGTGTATAACAGCGGTATGTCAAGTGCCAAGGAAGGTATCAATTCCGGTTGGGTGCTTGATAACAGAGGCGGCTCTGCAAGAGTAACAAATTCAGGCTTTGGTGCAGTGGGTGACGTTTCTGAAAAGTATGCGGCAGCATATATCAGAGAGTTTAACTATATTGACACCGGCAGACTTGTAACCGAGCTTAATCTTACCTCCGCCGATAACGGTGCATTCATTGAGTACAGAGATATTGACGAAAAGACTGTCTATATGCTCAAGATTGTTGACGGTAAGTGGAGCATTTACGGTAAAGACGGTTCCTTCAAGGCACTTGCAGATGCAAATGGCAAGACATTGTTCAGAATTGTTACCGATATTGATACAGGTAAGAGCGAAACCTTCATCGACGGTGTAAATTGCGGTGAGGCAGAGCTTCTTTCCGATAATATCATGTCCCTTCGTACAGGTATTGACGAGAAGGGTAAGGGCTCCCTTTCTATCGGTGAAATCAATGTTGTTGTAAACTACGGAATGTACGAAGACTTCAACCTCTTCGGCACAGACGAGGTTTACGGCTGGAAGACATCCGAGACAGGTGTTACATGGGCAAAGGACGAGCTTACCTTCGGTTCCGGCGGAGGTTCCGTTTCAAAGACATTTGAAGGTGTTGACGGCGTTGTTATTGCGGAAACATACTTCATTACAAGAGACAGTAAGGACTTTACAATTAACGTCGGCGATTCTCTTACAATTGAAAATAAGGGCAAGAAGCTTGTTGCAGGCGGACAGGAGCTCTATAATCTTACACAGAATATGTGGTACAGACTCAGAGTTGAGGCTGACACAAATGCAGGCACAGCGAAAATCTGGCTCAACGGCCGTGTAATCGGCACAGTAGCACTTGCAAAGACAGGTCCCATTTCCTCCTTCGGATTTACGGCAACAGGTCTTGCGGCTATTGATAACGTAAAGGTTTACGAAAAGATTATCCGTGCCGACTATGTTCCCGTACCCACAGCAAAAGCAAGCCTTGATGACTATATTGTAGCTATGAATATCTGTTCTCTCTGGAGAAACGGTACTCACTACGGTTGGGCGTGCATCACACCTTATGATGACAGAAAGCCTGTTATCGGTTACTTTGATGAAGGTGTTCCGGAAACTGCTGACTGGGAAATCAAGTACATGGTAGAACACGGTATAGATGTTCAGAGCTTCTGCTGGTACGGCGATGCTTCCAGCGGTCCTCTCAAGACACCTTATTGGGGCGCACAGCTTCATGACGGATTTATGTACGCAGAGTACTCCGATTATATGTACTATTGTCTCCAGTGGGAAACAAGTGCGACAGATGAATTTGGCTCCAGCCAGTTCAGAAGCTATGTAATTCCTTTCTGGTTTGAAAACTACTTCCTTGACTCAAGATATTTAAAGATTGACAACAAGCTTGTACTTTCTATTTATAATATTGAAGCACTTTCAACAAGCAGATACTTCGGTTCACAGGAAAAGGCAAAGGCAGAGCTTGATTATCTCGATAATAAGGCGAAGGAATACGGCTTTGACGGCGTAATCATCGTGGCAAGCGGCAGACCTTCCTCACAGATGGAAAAACTCGGTGTTGACGGTACATATGCGTATAGCTGGGGCGAAGACGGCAGAAAGCTTGAAAAGAATAAGCAGGAAATAACAAATGCAGCCAAGAGCTCCGATAAGGTACACGGTATTCCTACCGCATCCGTAGGCTTCGACTCCATTCCCTGGCATCACTTGAAGTACGGACTAATCAGCTATGAGAATTGGGAAGCACTCCTTACATGGATAAGAGATGAACACCTTCCCGGCGATAAATCAAAGCCTTCTTGGGCA
Source organism: Eubacteriales bacterium (assembly GCA_045541355.1). Taxonomy (GTDB): domain Bacteria; phylum Bacillota; class Clostridia; order Oscillospirales; family CAG-382; genus UMGS1387. Next base: position 2,036 of record JAZQIW010000072.1, read on the forward strand.
GAAAAGTTTGTATGGCTTTCCACCTGGAATGAATTCGGTGAAGGTACAATCATCTGGCCTGCAGGTCAGCAGGAGGGCAATGACTTCGGTTATGTTGACGGCGTAAGAAAGACTCTTACAAATCTTCCCGCAGAACACGTTGACGTTGTTCCCACAGCGAGACAGAAGGACAGAGTAACTCACCTCTATCCTCAGTATGCAAGACTTCTCAGACGTGAAGGCTGGTATAAGCACGATGCAAACCTTGAAACCTCAAAGAATGAACCCAAGAATAAGCTCTTTATCAACGATCAGGACATTCTCGCAAACACAGAGGAAGAATTCCATATTCCTCCCGTTGTAAAGAACGGTAAGACTTACTTCCCCTTCAATCCTTCAACCAGCGTAAACTTCATTCTTAACTGCTATTATGAATGGAGAGAAGATGCAGATACCCTTAGAATTATGGCAAACGGCCATGAAGTCAAGTTTGAAGTAGGCTCTGACCTTTACCTCAAGGACGGCGTTCTTACAGAACTCGGATATACAGTAGAAAAACTCGATGATATTCCTCTTCTCGACTTTGTAAAGCTCGGTAAGGACCTGGGTTATAAGGTAGAAGAAAAGGACGGCAACGTATATATCTACACAGATACATATGAAGACCTTTGGAAGAATATCGGCGAAAGACAGACAGGTGTCTGGGACTTCAACCTCTATGATTCCGAAGGTTGGGACTCCACACACTTTGAACTTTCCGTTGGCGGCGGTTACATGACAATGGTTACCAACGGCAATAACGCAGGCGACCCCTCCGCAACACTCAGCGAAGTTCCCGAAGATTTCTATACAAAGAGATTTACTGACCTTGAAATGAGAGTTGCATATGAATTTGATGCACCCTATGCACATTCCATCACCCTCTACTTTATTACCGACAAAGATACTGTATGGAATGAAGATAAGAGCATCAAGTTCCAGATGCAGGAAACAAACACAGAGGGCGAATTCAAGGTTTATAAGACAAGCCTTGCAGATCATATCGCATGGAACAGCGCAGAACAGATTACAGGTCTCAGACTTGACCCGTTCAACTGCCAGGGTACATTCATTGTAGACTATATCCGCTTTATTGAAGACCCCGATTTTGTATACGTAGCTCCCGAAAAGAAAGAATTTGCAATCGAAAACGGTGATGCTGAAACACCTAACCACATTGCATTCTATTCCTCCAATACAAAGATTTCCATCATTGAAGAACCCGAAAAGAAGGGTAATCACGTATACTTTGTAGAATCCAACCCCGGTAATACATACGCATACTTCAGACATGCAGCAGAATATGAGCCCGGTGCGACTTATCATATTGAATTTGATATCAAGCTTGTGGGTAACAACATAGATGATCCCAAGCAGGCCGACTCTACATTCTGCTCAAATCTCAGATATCAGGACAAGAATGCTTCAGGCGGTATTGAGCATATCATAAGACCCGGTGACGGCACAAATGTCAAGGCTGAGATTTCTGTGGCTGACGGTTGGGTACACTATGTGGGCACTCATACAGTCAATAATATTGAAAGTAATAAGGGCGCAGAATTTACAATCTACGTAAATCCCAAGAACGGCATTGGCTTCGACTTCTACCTTGATAATATCGTTTGCAGAAAGCTTTCGGATATTGAAAAGGCAAAAGCAGACCCTGCATCGGTGTTTGACTGGGAAAAGAGCGAGGGCATAAGATATAGCTTTGATAAGGACTATAAACCCTTTGAACTCTTTGGTGCAAGCGGTAAGGTTGAAAACGGCGTACTTGTGATGACCGCAACAGAGGCAGATACCAAGGCTCAGCTTTCAGGTCTCAAGCTTGATGCCGAAAAGGCAATAGCAGTTGCTGTAAAGCTTAAGTCCGAGGATGTTGATTTCTCAAAGAATAATATTGAAGTGTTCTTTGCAACAAAGGATGACCCCAACCTCAGTCAGGAAAAATCCGCACACGTCTATTTTGACGGTTATAAAGAGGAAGCAGACGGATACTATACCGTAGTTCTCAATATGGGAGCGAATGAATTCTGGAAGGGAACAATTACAACCCTTCGTGTTGACCCTGCAAATGCAATAGGTACTTACTATATTGATGAAATTATGATTGTTGAAATAAAAGAATAATCATCTGAAATCAAATAAACGGTCCCGTACTGATTATGTGCGGGACCTTTTTTAGCAATATTGTTTCCAAGAACAGCAACATTTTTGCTTGCTTTAGACAATTTTGTGTGATAAACTAATATATAAGCAAAAATGTAAAATAAAATCAAAGGAGAAGAGAAATGAAAATATCAATGAAAATCCTCTGTTCAATTCTTCTTGCAACGGCGCTTGTAGTGACAGCTTCGGCGGCGTTCGCAAAAAAGAACACCTATGACGGAAAGTTTTCCGACGTAGCAGCAGATGCATGGTATGCAAAGGAAGTGGCATCGGCGTACGAGCTCGGTTTTGTAGAAGGAACAACAGATTATTCCTTCTCGCCCGATACAACAGTAACCGTTGCA
>JAZQIW010000073.1:0-13348 GCA_045541355.1 Eubacteriales bacterium
CATTTTGCCCCATTAAGGCTCGGGGCAAAATGAGTGCTGTAATATTATCAATTTGAACTTCACTCGGGCATCTGAGGTTAGCTTAAATTCCAAGAAACACTCCCGAATTCTTTTCTTTTTTGCTTACTTTTTTCTTTTCAGCAAAGAAAAAAGTAAGTTATTTTCTTCCGAGAGGTGAAATTTCACGCAGTCTGTTTACTACCTTTGTTACACATTCAACGATGTAGTCAACATCCTCCTGAGTTGTTTCATGGGAAAGAGTAAGTCTGAGTGAGCCGTGTGCAATCTCGTGAGGAAGACCCATGGCGAGGAGCACGTGTGAAGGCTCGAGGGATTTTGACGAGCAAGCAGAGCCTGTCGACGCACAAATACCCATCATATCAAGCATAAGAAGAAGGGATTCGCCCTCGATATACTCGAAGGTAAAGCTTGCCGTACCGGGAAGCCGCTTGGTGGGGTGACCTGTAAGGCGGGATGAGGGAATTTCAAGCAGACGTCTTATAAGGTCATCTCTGAGAACAGCAAGTCTTGCATTATCATCCTGCATTTCTTCGTTGGCAAGCTCAAGAGCCTTAGCCATACCCACAATTCCGGGCATATTTTCAGTGCCGCCGCGTTTTCCCTTTTCCTGTCCGCCGCCTTCAATAATCGACTTGCACACAACGCCTGTCTTTATATAAAGACCGCCGACACCTTTAGGTGCGCGGAACTTGTGTCCCGAAAAGGCAAGCATATCAACGCCGAGCTCGGCAGCATTTATCGGCACATGACCGACAGCCTGTACCGCATCTGTAAACACAAGGATTTTTTCGTTCTTTTCCTTAACTCTCTTTGTGATTTCCTTTATAGGCTGAATTGTACCAACCTCATTGTTGGCATACATGATGCAAACGAGTGCAGTATCGTCTCTGAGAGCCGCCACTACATCATCGGGATTTACCATTGCATTTTCATCAACGGGAAGGTATGTTACCTCAATGCCCCTCTTTTCGAGAGCTTTACAGGTGTGCATTACCGCGTGGTGTTCGATTTTTGTTGTAATAACATGGCACTTATCTGTGTCATTTCTGTCAAGATATGCCTGAACTGCGCCCTTTATCGCCCAGTTATCCGACTCAGAGCCGCAGCCGGTAAAATATATTTCCTTATCCTTGCAGCCAAGCAGCATTGCAATTTTTGCTCTTGCTGCATCAATATACGCCTTTGCCTCTCTGCCCTTCTGATGAAGACTTGAGGGATTTCCGCATACCTCGCCGAGAAGAGGAAGCATTTCTGCAAGCACTCTCGGATGAACGGAGGTGGTTGCGGCATTGTCCGCATATACAAATTTTTTATCGTGATCGTGAGACATTTTTATTCTCTCCTGTACTTTAAGCCTAATGTTTTTCTATGTAAAAACAGAACGTTTGCCGGTTTTGAAAAGTGACGTTTCTACTCCCGCACCCTGTTATTGTTCGCAAAGTTAAAATTCTATCCAGACAAGCTCTTTTCCCATATCAAGCTGTTCTTCTACTGCCTCATACTGCTCACATGAAGTGCTTTGTCCGTTTACGTAATAAAGGGGATTTGCCTCATCCCATGTATCAAGCTCGAGTATGTCAAGCCAGAAAATGTTTTCGCCAACAAAGCTGAGTCTTCTTATTCCACTGTTGAAGGCACTGCTTGTCCAACCGGCATAGCCCTCGGTTGTCAGACCGAGTATTCCCCTGTAAGGCTCATAATGGGCATACCATCTATCCTCATATCTGTGAATAACTGCCGTATCTCCCGAATAGCTGTGTTCTGCAACAAGCTCAAGAATTCCGTTGTCATCAAGGTCCGCAATTGCATATCTTGAAAGCTCGCCACCATAGCTGTCATTCACAAGGGAAAGACCAAAGATGCTGACTTCATTTCCCGAATCGGCATCCACTACCGTCTTTGTGCCGTCAAGAATTGCTCTTATATCATTTTCGCCGTTATCGGGCAGAGAAGGCTGTTCTTCAGGCTCGTCTTCAAGTTCCTCACCTTGAATTTTGCCTACAAAAGCTTCCTCCGGAGCCTCTGTCACGTTTTCGCTCATTCCAAGCAAGTCCGCCACAGAAACCGCCTCGCCATGCAGCAATACATCATTAAGAGCAGAGCATGAGCTGAGAGTGAGAACTGCTGCAAAAATCAATGCGGTTTTCTTTATCATAAAGACACCCCTCCAAAAAAGCAAAACGGGAATACCATCCGAGAAAACTCTCGCATAACATTCCCGATGTCTTGTGCTGTAAACTTAAATCTTCTTTTCGATGAAATCAGCAACGTCGGATATGGTCTTAAGAGTTACTGCCTCCTCATCCGATACTGTGATGCCGAAGTTTTCTTCAATCGCCATAAGCATTTCTACAACGTCAAGAGAGTCTGCACCGAGATCCTCAACGATATTTGTATCGGGGGAAAGGGTATTTACATCAATACGAAGCTGCTTTGCAAGCAGATCCATAATCTTTTCAAGCATGTATGCTAACCTCCATTCTCATACTGTAACATTATTATGGGCAAATGTCATTTTTTTAACGACATTTCTAATCGTTTACCATTATATTCAAAACTTGCAATCTTGTCAATAGACAAATTATAACATTTACAAATGAGAAAAGTTTTGATTTTTTCAAAATCGCACAAAAAACTCCGCACCTTTCGATGCGGAGCTTTCAATCATATATTATTTACTTCTTATCAGCCTTGGAGAGAACTACATTTACGATGATACCGAGAATGAGTGCACATGCGATGGATGTAATTGTAACCTTGCCGAAGGAAAGTGTAAGACCGCCGATACCTGCAATGAGAATTGTAGAAGCAACGAAAAGATTTCTGTTTTCGTTAAGATCGACAGGCTGGAGCATCTTAAGACCGGAAACTGCGATGAATCCGTAAAGTGCCATACAAACGCCGCCCATTACGCAGGAGGGGATTGTATTAACAAATGCTACGAAGGGAGAAAGGAAGGAAATAAGAATTGCAAGAACTGCTGCTGTCTGGATTGTGTAAACAGAAGCGTTACCGGAAATAGCAACACAACCAACCGATTCGCCGTATGTAGTGTTGGGACATCCGCCGAAGATTGCACCTGCCATAGAGCCTATACCGTCGCCGAGGAGTGTTCTGGAGAGACCGGGCTCTTCAAGAAGATCCTTTTCGATGATGGAAGAAATGTTCTTGTGGTCAGCTACGTGTTCAGCAAATACTACGAATGCAACAGGAACATATGCAACAGCAATGGAAGCAATATAGGAGCCTGTAATTTCCTTGAAGCCGCCGAGTGCTGTGAGGAATGTAAATTCGGGAAGAGTGAAGAATGTGCCAAGGTTTACACCGTCTGCAACGAGAGCCTTGAGAGGTTCAATGTTGATAATCTTGAGTGCATCAACATTTGCAGCAAAACCGATTGCCGTGAAAACACAAGCAAGCGCATAGCCTGCAAGAATACCGATGATGAAGGGAATCATCTTAATTGTCTTTTTGCCGAAGGTTGCACAAAGAGCAACAACGATAAGGGTTACAACACCGACAAGAACCGTTACGAGAGGAGAAGCGCACTGTGCGCCCTCAGCGTTTACGATATTACCCTTGAGCATATCGCCAACAGCGTTGCCTGCAAGGGAAAGACCGATGATAGCAACTGTCGGGCCGATAACAACTGCGGGCATGAGCTTGTTAATCCAGTTTACGCCAACGCACTTAACGATAAGAGCGATAACAACATAAACAAGACCTGCAAGGATAGCACCGATAATAAGGCCGAGGTAACCTACCTGAGTTGTTACAGCACCTGCAAAGGCTGCTGCCATGGAGCCGAGGAATGCGAAGGATGAGCCGAGGAAAACAGGGCTTGAGAACTTTGTGAAAAGTCCGTATACGATTGTACCCACGCCTGCACCGAAAAGTGCTGCTGCGGGCTGCATGCCGTTACCGATGATTACGGGAACAACGAGTGTTGCTGTCATAATCGCAAGTAACTGCTGGATTGCAAACACAATGTTTGCACCAAACTTAGGTTTGTCTTTAATGCCGTAAACTAATTTCATATGTAGTTTACCTCCTTTTTATTTATAATACGCCTGCATGACAGGCATTATTATATTCGCCCTTACATAAAAAAAGATGCCCGTCAAAGGCATCTTACAAAACTTCACATTCTTTCGGTTTTGCCGTCAAAATCGTGCTCTGCCTTTTCCGAATGGTCTTTTTTCTTTCATCCTCGAAGATTATATCACAAATTGTTGTAATTTGTCAATAGAGTTTTCACAATATATTGTGCTTTTTCAAAAAAAGCGCCCGAACAAAGTCGGGCGTCTGAAGCTATGCTAAAACGGTATCTCGTTATTATATCTCGTCGGAAGTCCTCTTTCATAGATATGAGAATCGTTTGAAAGGGTCAGCATTTTCGGGAAAACAACTCCGTCTTCTTCCACAGCAAAGTTAATTACCGTCATGCCGGAATGACACATAGTAAAGTGGGTAGAATAAATGGGGTAAGGAACATCTAAAAGCGCAGAAAGGAATGCTGTTCCAAAGCCTTCGTGAGCAAAGAGTGCAACCCTGTCATTGTTGGGATTCTCGGCAATATAGTAGCCCTTTTCCCTGTCGTGTCTGTAACCGAGTGAAAGCATAAATGCATCCACTTCCCTCTCGACTCTGAGGGTTCCTTCCTTGATTCTTGTGTCCTTGAAAGCCTCATGGTCATACCAATTTCTGCCCATAGCTCTCAATTCTTGGGACATAAGAAGCTTTTTGATGTGAGTATGCTGATAGCACCAGGTATAAAAGTTTTCGTCATTGGGCATAGAGAAATCCTGCCATGCGTGACTTTCGTTACACCAGTCAAGAATTTCGACTTCCTTCTTTAGAAGCTCGGCTGTTGGTTTAGCAGTAAGCATTGCACGGTTGGAGCTTGAAGCATAGATTTTATCAAGACCGTATCTTGCGAGTCTGTACTTTATTGCCTCCGCCTGCTCAAGCCCGAGAGGTGTTAAGCTGTCGGGGTTATATATCGGGTCGCCGTGTCTTATGTAGAAAAATAGCATTTTTATGTCTCCTTAGTATAAAAACAACGGGCGACCGCACAAGATCGCCCTTGCCGCAAGCAATATTATAAATATATGGAGAAGTACTTGGGATCCATGCTGTCAAAGTTGGCAGCCGACGCATAGTCGCACATAACATATTCATATGTTTCGCCATCAGCGACAATGCTGAGTCTTGTAACGGTAAGGTTACCCGAGTTATTTACAATGTAAGGAGCTGTAACAGATGTTATCTTCTTTCCGTAAAGGGTATCCATGCCGAACATATCCTCTTCCTTTGCGCCGAACTTCTTTGTTCGTGCAAGAATTACGGGTCCGCGTCTCAAAACAACCTTTGAGCACTTAAGCATACTGTCTTTATTACATACGCCGACAGGATTATCAATCCAGCGGATGAGGTGATAGTCGCCCTCGGGAATTTCCTCCCATTTTCTTTCGATAACCTCAACCCACATATCGAATCTTACCTTCATAATTGTGGTATCACCCTTCAGTTCAACCTCGTAATAGTCGCCGCAGGGAATTGCGATTTCCTCGCCGAGTCCCACTCTTATCTTTGTGTTCTTACTCCATTCGGGGATTCTGATATAGAGCTTCTTGCCCTTTTCGGGGTTACGCACCGAAATGCCTACCCAGCCCCAGCCGAAATAACCGTCGCCCACTCTTATTTCAGTGTCTTTGAAGGATGTATGGCTCTGGATAAACATATTTACATAATAGCCGTTATCGTTCTTTGTAACACAGCTTTCGGCTGCATTTGTGAAGCCTCTTCCTGCATTATTAAGACAGCAGTGCTGATACTTTGTTTCGCACTGAGCAAGTGCCGTAAAGTGTCTGCCCGCACCCCTTACAAAGAAGGCTCCGCCCTTGCCATCGGCATAAATGCCGGCAAGATATGCATTGACAAATGCCTTTTCAAAGGATTCCATATACTTTGCTTCACCCGTGAGGCAGAAAAGCTCGTGGCAGAGTCTCATCCAATGGAGAACATCGCAGATTTCTGTTGCAGCATCCGCATAATCTGCCGCCTTCTGGTATCTTTCACAGTAACCGACAGAGCCGAGGATATTGCTTTCATACTTCACAAGGATTTCATAAAGTGCCTTGGCTGAATCAAGAAGTATTTGCTCGCCCGTAATTCTGTAAAGCTCAATAACACCGTCAAAGCAGCTTGTCATTTCATATGCCTTGGGGTACCAGCCTTCTTTAAGGTCATACCAATCGTCAACAGACTTTCCCGAAAGTGCATTGCCGATAAGATTCGGCTTTTCATCACCTTCGCCGGCCCAGTCATCTACAATCTTCTTGCCGAAGCAGAGGTACTTTTCATCACCTGTAAGTCTATAAAGCACAAGCATGGGCTTTAAGATTGAGCTTGAGGGCATACCGTCCATGACGCCGCTATCCTTAACCCTTGTGCCATCCTTTTCAAACTTCTCGCAAACCCAGTCAGCAAGTCTGACCGCGCCCTGAAGGACAAACGCATCATCGAGATACTGTGCCGCCTCAATAAGCGCCCAAAGGGTATACTTTATGCCCCACACATTCCAGCAGTAGTTTGCACCCCAGCCCATATAAAGTGCAGCCTTTTCGGTGTCAACGGGATATATATTATCGCTGTTTCTGTATGTAGAAAGATATCCGTCTTCTCTCTGGAGACTCAGCATCTTATAGCAGGATTTTCTGATATCCTCCTTCAGTCTTTCATCCTTCTTATATCTGCAGCATCTTACAGCCGAAAGCACAAGCTTTCCCCAGAATTCGCTTCTCCAATAGCCGAAGGTATAGATATCGTCATATTGAGTTTTAAAGAAATCCTCTGCCTCGCGCAGTATTTCCTCAATTGCAAAGCGACCGCTTACGCGTTCATATATAAATCTATCAAAGCGTGCTCCTATTTCTCCCTCGAGAAAGCAGTTTCCGAGCTCGCTTTTTTGCATTATATTTTCGACAGCGTATCCGACTTTAAAATTCATATCAGTTCTCCCTTTCCGTCATTTCTACATAAATTATATATTGTAAAACAAGGTTTGTCAACTTACAACGGAGAAAAATTCCGACCAAATCACCACATTTTCCGACTTATTGGTCTTATTTGGGCAAAACACTCGTCACAGCTCTGCAAAGCAGCGTATTTTTTTGTTTTTCAAGAAATTCCCACAAATAAAAAAAGCATCACGGCACACAATAATAACGTAAGCGGGAAAAACAACTTCCGCTTACATTAAAAAAGAGTTTTGTGCCGATAACGGCGTAAATGTATTATTTGTTTTTAAGGAGTTTTTTATTATGAACAAGAGTAAGATTGTTGTTCCCGAAGCAAAGGAAGCTATGGATAAGTTTAAGATGGAAGCGGCGAGTGAAGTAGGCGTTACTCTCAAGCAGGGTTACAATGGCGACCTCACATCCAAGCAGGCAGGCTCTGTCGGCGGTCAGATGGTTAAGAAGATGATCATGAACGCCGAAAACGCAATGAAGGGCTCAAACTAACTCGAATTTCGTTTGATGGTTTCTTCCTCACAGCCTTTGCCTTTTACTCTTTAACCGCATCACAGCACAAATAGCATCGCAAAGCGCGGTGTGTATTTAAGTGGTATGTATCAAAAAACGATGATGACGGTTCAGTAAAACACAAAAGCAAGACGCCCCGACTTTTGGTCGGGGCGTTTTTTGATTTTTAACCAAACTAATCTACAAGTGTTACATTCCAGCCTGCGCAGTACTTGGAAAGAAGCATAACGTCATCGGCGTTTACGACGTCGTCGCCCGTCACGTCTGCTGCAAGAAGGTTGATGTCAACAACCGTGGGTTCTTCGCCTTCCTCAAGCTCTTCTTCCTGTGCCGCAAGATACTGCTTAATGATAACAATATCCGCAATTGAAATTACTCCGTTATCGTCAGCGTCGCCAAGAATGTAGTTTTCTACGGAAATCTGTCCGTTTTCAATATCATACATTATGCCGTCTGTCGATGTTGTTGTCACGGTGATATCATAAACGCTTGTTTCCGCATCCTCGCCAAAGGCAAAGTAAAGGGTTACAAGAACACCGTTATAGCTTATTGCATTTTCGGAATTAAGCGAGAAGCTGTAATCGCCGTCTCCGATGTAATTCTCATCAACGTAGTCTGCAATTCCCGCACCTGCAACCGCATCAACGATTGTAAGGGACTCGTCATAGTTTACGGTAAATCCGAGGCTCTTGATGCCGGGGTTTCCTGCAATGGAAATTGTATATGCTACGGTTTCGCCGGGATTTGCCTTAATCTTATCTGCCGTAAGTGTGGGGGCTTTTACGCCGTATTCATATGTTACAACGGGGCTGTCATACATATTTGTCTTTACGGCAATTGCTTTAAGGGTGATTTCCTGTGTTATGGTAATGGGCTCAACATAAAGTCTGCCGTTTGTCATAGAGGGTGTTGTGCCGTCAAGTGTGTAGTAAATCTTGGCATCGGCAGTGCCGCTTGTAAGAGATACTCTTGTACCCTTGAGCACATCTCCGCTTTCAACGTCGGCTACGGGACTTTCTGCCGTCGCCCAATCGGGCATTGTAACTCTTACGGTACGCTGAAGCTTGATGGGACGGTTTGTTCCCACAGAGCTTGCTACTGTCGCGGTAATTGTTGTCTTGCCTGTGCCGACAGGAACAACCGTCGCAGAGAGTGTATCCTCGCTTACCTGAAGGTAGGCTGCCTCGGGGTTTGAGCTTGTCCATACAAGCGTATCGTTATGCTGTCCCACGGGATAGGTTACTGTTGTGTAAACGGGAAGCTTATCGCCGTAGGTGATATTGAGGTCACCCTGAACGATTTCAAGTCTGTAAATCTTGGTAAGAGCCTTGACAGTAAGAGAAGCGCTGAGACCTGTTCTTGTTGTTGCGGTAATTGTTGCCGTGCCGTTTGCTACGGGCTTTATGTTACCGTCGGAATCAACTGTTACAGACTCGGGGTTTGAGCTTGTCCAGGTAATCTTATCCGTATTTGTTCTGGGAGAAAGTGTTGCCTTTAATCTTGTTCCTGCAGAACCTGTTTCAAAAACAAGCTCTGTGTCCTGATTTTCAAGTGTAATTGAGGTTGCATCAACTCTGATACCGCTCTTTGGTGCATTCTTGAAGCTTGTGAGAGCTGAATTTAAGGTATTATATGCGCTCGTAATGGTTGAGGCGGAAGCTGTTCCTGCATTTACCGCATCCATTACCTTCTTTGCCTCGGCAATGCTGTTTCTGAAGTCGGAAAGTTTTGTGGCGGAAATCCACTTTGTTCCGCTGTAAACATCTCTTCCGCTTTCTTCGCTGACAACAACCGTTCTGAGAAGTGTCTTAATAGCCGCTTCGCTTTCACCAATAAGGTTATAAAGTCTGAGCGCATCACCTGTATAAGCAGGTCTGCTTGTTACGTTTACGGGAAATGTTACGCTATATCCGCTCTTGCTTGTAACAACAAATTCGTATTCGCCGTCGCCCGAAGCCTTGATTGTGCTTGTGGGCTGTTCTTCTCCTGCGAAGGAATATGTATATTCGTCTTCAATTTCATCGCCGTACTGGTCAAAGCTCTTTAAATACACCTTTGTATCGGGATAGCTCGTCACAACGCCGAGAATATCAATCGAGGTAACCTCCTCGCTCATTTCTTCATCAAGATATGCCTTGATTGCGAAAACCTCGGGTGCCTTTCTGTTTATGCTGATAATTACAAAGTCGGAAAGCTCGCCTGTGCTTACTCTGATTTCAAAGACCTGATCCTTTGACATTTTATCAACCGTTACCGTCATTGCATCAGAGTCAACAGTCACACCTTCCGTGCCCTCGGAAAGTGTTATATTTACCTTTTCGTTTGAAACAGAGGGCTTACCGAAGGAGTCACGGATTGAAGCGGTAACACCTATTACCACATCCTCGCCTGCCATACCGTTTACCTCATGCGAAAGCTGCATACCTGCTATTTCAAGGGATGCCGCATTTTTGATGCCCTCTGCCGAAAGTCTGCCGGCATACTGAGGCTCTTCAAAGGTTGTACCGCCGACAACAAGTGTGGCATTATAATAACCGAGAGGAGCAAAGGGACCGAAAACAACACTGCCGTTTTCATCCGCCGCCTTCTGTTCAAAATAAATTATATCTTCGTCGGTTGCCGCGTTATATGCTTCGATATAATTTGTGATATCATATTCTCCCTTGATTGCAAAAAGAGAATACTCCTCATTGGCTTCATAAAACAGCGGGACTGTATAATATCCGTCCTCGTCGGTTACATACACCTCGGCAAAAGCACCCAGCGACATAACGCAGACAAACGCAAGAAGCGCAGCAAATAACAGCGTAATCTTTCTTTTCATACTTTGGACCTCTCTAAGTAATTATTGTGCAATATGGGTACAATACCCCTTTATATTTTAGTTTGCATTCAATTATATCACAAAAAAAGCCGTCTGTCAACAACTTTAACAAAATCCTGTTTTTTTCCATGCCCTATTGAAATTCTGTTTTGTCTGTGATAAAATGGAAGCGGAAGGAGAATGAAGATGAAACAGAATTTGAAGAATTTTCTCATCGCATTCATAACAGGCCTTATAGTTTTCGGGGTTTGTGCGATACTTATAATAAACTTCGGGCTCAAAGCCATTCTCGGCTCGGCGGAAAACGCGCAGAAGGAATCGGAGGAATATGCACAGCAGCTTCTCGATACACCCGTGGAAGAAAATGCGCCTGTTTCTCAAGAGGCTCCACTGCAGGATGCACAGTAAATACATATGTACAAAAAAGACACGGCAACAAACCGTGTCTTTTGCATTATTCAAGCGGCGACTTAAAGCTCTGTGCTTTCTTCATCCACTACAATTGTCTCTATTTCTCTCTCGATAACATCATCTTCATCATCCGACTCATCGTTTTCGATGGAAAGAGTAATCTCGTCATCGTTTGTTTCGTCGAGAATATCATCGTCAATACCTTCAATTGAGAGCGAAATCTTGAGCTTTCTGAGCATGATGGCAACAAGTGCAAATATTGCAGCCGCTGTTGCTACCGCACCGACAATGTAATAAAACTTCTTCATAAGAGATCCCCCTGTCTGTAAAATGTAAGCTTTAACGCAGTTTTTTATCTCTGCGGCTATACTTCTCTTATATTATAACACATTTTCGGCAGAATGTGTTACAAAAAATATAATTTTTAAAAATTTTGCACTTTTTATCTCTGCCGCAGGGCGTTACCGTATTTTCCTCGGCTTCATTAAAGGCAGGCGGAATATGCAAAAGAGCGTTGCCAAAGCAACGCTCTTTCTCTTAAAGCATTTTTTATTTTTTAAAACAAAATTACTTAAGTTCAACGCTTGCGCCTGCAGCAACGAGCTGTTCCTTAATCTTTTCAGCTTCGTCCTTGGAAACGCCTTCCTTAAGTGTCTTGGGAGCGCCTTCAACGAGATCCTTAGCTTCCTTGAGGCCGAGACCTGTGATTTCACGTACTACCTTGATAACGTTGAGCTTGGAAGCACCGGCGTCTGTGAGTACTACGTCAAATTCTGTCTTTTCTTCTGCTGCAGCTGCACCTGCATCTGCTGCTACTGCGCCTGCTACTGCTACGGGAGCAGCGGATACGCCGAATTCTTCTTCGAGAGCCTTAACAAGGTCTGCGAGTTCGAGTATTGTAAGTGTCTTGATTTCTTCAAGAATCTGCATGGACTTTTCTGTTGCCATTTTGAGTTACCTCCGATTATTCATAAATTTATATTGTCGCGGTCATATTTACCAAAGGCCTGCCGCAAGCCCGATTTCCGAACGGATTATTCCGCTGCTGCTTCTGCAGGAGCTTCGCCGCTCTTGTCGATAATAGCCTGGAGTGCGTAAGCAAGACCGTAGAGAGGACTCTGGATGCTTCCGAGTACCTTTCCGACAAGGATTTCCTTTGAAGGAATCTTTGCGAGTGCTTCAACTTCGGATGCTTCGATAACTGCACCGTCCATCATACCGACTTTAACTTTGAATGTTTCGTTGTTTTCAGCGAACTTGCAGAGTACCTTTGCAGGAGCAAGGGGATCTTCGTTGCTGAATGCGAAAGCAGTCATACCTTCAAGATAAGGTTCGAAACCGCTGATACCTGCGATGTCTGCTGCCTTCTTGATGTATGTGTTCTTAATAACAGTGTAATCTACGCCTGCCTTACGGAGTTCAGCTCTGAGGGCTGTATCCTTTTCAACAGTGATGCCGCAATAGTCTACGATAACGCCGGACTTTGCAGACTTCATCTTTTCAGCAAGATCTGCTACTAACTGCTTCTTCTGTTCAAGAATCTTTGCGCTTGGCATATGTTTCACCTCCCAAAATAAAAAATGCCCTTTTCGACCATAGAAAAAGGACAATGTAGGGAGAATATATATCTTTTTATACTATTCTCATTTATTACATCTTCCTCGACAGGCGAGCCTTAGCCGCGGCTCATTATAGCTTCCGACAAGGCTTCTGCCCTGTCACGCCACCTGTTTTCTTCGGTCAACATGAGCATATTACCACAAACATTTTCGTTTGTCAAGAGTTTTTTTGAATTTTTTTATTTTTTGTGTTTTCAATATCAGGCACTGCAACGAAGAAACTCACACAAAAGCACCCCGATGATTAAAACGAGGTGCTTTTTCATGCTCATATCAAATGAAAGAATTGGAATGCATAATACATTACAACAGATGCCAATATTTCAATCAGAAATCCCGTTACGGAAAATCCCACTCCGTTTCCGGAAGATGACTCCTCGTTCGCCTTTGCCCATCCGTACAAAACAAACAACCAGAATGCAAGGTAAAACATAATCACAAAGATGCCGCACAGCAGGTCAAATCCGCTTGTAACTTCGACACCGATAAAAGGAGCCGTGGCAATTTTGGTCATATACAACGCCAAGACAGACGACACCAAGGACATAAAAATACTTACAAAGCCGGAAAAACTGCGACTGCTTCCGAAATCAATTACCCGAACAACAAAGCTGTAAACGCACAGTATTGCAAATCCCACGTAAAGCAAGGTTGCCAAGGCGGATATAGCAAAAGATGCAACTCCCGCAAGAGCCCCCAGTGCGGAAAAACCGAAAGACAAAGCCGCCACCGCAAGCACGGCGACAAAAAACCAGTCTAAAATCAAAATTATCATTATTTTTACACTCCGTTTTGTCGTTTTTTTGAGTATACACCTTTCCTATCTTTTTGTCAAGCCGATACAAAACAAGTCTAAAAACCATTCTGTTATTTTTATTATACATTTCCCCCTCAAGCAATATATATTATAACGTATACTCAAAAAA
>JAZQIW010000074.1:0-16967 GCA_045541355.1 Eubacteriales bacterium
AGCTCGTCATAGGAGAAGGTCTCGGTGTACTCAAATTTCGGCTCATAATCAAGGGGCGCAGAAATAACCGTGCCTCTGACGTCTCGGATTTTTTTAACCGGCACACCCTTGTCAAGAAGCTTTGCGATTTCGGGAATGCTCTTTTCGCCCATTCCGTAGCTGAGAATGTCTGCTCCCGAGTCGATAAGCACGCTCCTTCTTACCTTGTCGTCCCAGTAATCGTAGTGTGCAAAACGCCTGAGAGACGCCTCAACGCCGCCAATGATAATCGGAACATCACCGTAGGCTTCACGTATTCTGTTGCAGTAAACTATTACGGCTCTGTCGGGACGAAGTCCTGCCTTTTTTTCAGGCGAATAGTAGTCCTCGCCTCTTTTTTTCTTGGCAGCCGTGTAGTGACAGACCATGGAGTCTATGTTTCCGCTTGATACAAGAAAACCGAGACGGGGTCTGCCGAAAACGCATACACCCTTGCCCGAGCCGTCTTTGTATGAAGTTTTGAAGTCGGGCTGAGGAATAATGCCGACCGAAAAGCCGTCATTTTCAAGTATTCTGCCGATTATGGCAGTACCGAAGCTCGGGTGGTCAACATATGCATCGCCCGAAACATATACAAAGTCAACCTGCCGTTTGCCGTCTCCGAGTTCCTGAGGAGATACGGGAAGGGGCTTTGTACCGAGATTTATTAGCTTTGACAAATTAATACCTCACCTTTAGCCGATATTGCCTGACTTGATTTCTCTCATGAGTTCGTTCAGCGTGTTGTCAAATTCGGGATTGGCGCTTCGCGCCTTGTCCACGTTTTCAATAGAGGATATCATGGTTGTGTGGTCGCGGTTGAAGAATTTTCCGATAGAGGCAAGAGGCATATCGGTAAGCTTTCTGATAAGATATACCGTTATGTGCCTTGCGTTTGCAATGTCCTTTGAACGCTTGCTGCTCTTGATGTCCTCTTCGGGAATGTTGTATTTTTGGGAAACGTATGTGAGAATTTTCGCAGGTGTTACTGCCTGAGACATATTTGTAAGTACGTCGTTTACGACTATCTTTGCATGGTTCATACAGATTTCCTCACCCTGAATGAAGGCAAGGGCACGCATTTTTTTGAGAGCACCTTCTATCTGGCGTATGTTGTCCTTTATGTTTTCGCCGAGATACATAAGAACGTCGTTGGGAACGCTTATGCCGAGATTTGCCGCCTTTCTCTTGAGAATTGCAACTCTCAGCTCAAGGTCAGGTACCTGAATGTCGGCAATAAAGCCCGATTCAAATCTTGAGCGAAGCCTTGCTTCAAGAAGATGCATATCCTTTGGCGGACGGTCCGAGGAAACAACAATCTGCTTTCCCGACTCATAAAGCTTGTCAAAGGTGTGGAAGAATTCTTCCTGAACGCTTGCCTTTCCTGCGATAAACTGTATGTCATCAACAACAAGCATATCGGCACTTCTGTACTTTTCTCTGAAGGCAACAGGTGCCTTTAACGCAAGGGCCTCGATAAGCTCATTTGTGAAATCCTCGCCCTTAACATATATGATGTTAAAATCGGGGTGGCGCGCCGTCAACTCTCTTGTTATGGCATAAAGAAGGTGTGTTTTACCAAGCCCCGGGTCGCCGTACAGAAACAGGGGATTGAGTCCCGAGCCTGCAGGGTCCTGAGCTACGGTGCGTGCCGCGGTATATGCGGTTTTGTTTGAGCCGCCGACAACAAAGTTGTCAAAGGTGTATTCGGGCAGACAGTCGGGACTTGTGCGTGAAATTGAAACGCCGCCTTTTTTGTCCTCGTCGCTGCTTCTGATTTCCTTTGTAAGATAGCTGTTGTCCATTCTGCGGAAGTTGGAAAGACCTGACTCGTCATCGGTTTTCTCAACGTACGGATCGCTGTCCTTTGCTTCTCTTTCCTTTGTGATAATTTCCGCAAGACGGCTTTCAAAGCTGTCCTTTTCGACGGAAATGGGCACAATTTCCACCTCAAAGCCGAGAATTTCAGCCATTGCTGCCTTTATGTCGTCAAGATAGCGTGTTTTGATTATATTCTGCTTGAAATCGTTTTCAATCTGGAAATATGCCGTGCTTTCGTTGAGTACCTTGAGTATCATACTGCCGAACCATAAATCCATGGAGATATCCGAGAAATTGAGCTTGTTTTTAAGACTGAGCTTGGCAACCTCCCAAATTTCGTTTTCGTTTGTCACGTTATTCTTCCTTTCAAGTGATTCTATCCTATTCTACACTGTTCGTAAATTATATTATACTATCAAAACAAGCATAAGTCAACTGACATTTTAGCCAATTTTACGCCAAGCTTTTTTACCTGTTAAAGACTATTGATTTGAAAAGACGATTGTGATAAAATGAATGTGTAAGATTTTTCCGAGGGAGGAATGGCAATTGTTTTACAGAATTTTCGGCGCCGAGGGGCATGGAAAAACCTCATATGTTTATGACAGACTTTCCGAAGGTATGCCGACGGGCAAAAAGTCGTTTTTGGTTGTTCCCGAGCAGAGCGCAGTTGCGACCGAAAAAGAGCTGTTGAGACGTCTCTCATCGAAAAGTAACATGAGCGTTGAGGTTATAAACTTCAAACGCCTTTGTAACAGGGTGTTCAGGGAGCTCGGCGGGCTTAACACGGCACACCTTGACGACGGTGCAAAGAAGCTGCTGATGATGCTGGTGCTTGATAAAATATCGCCATTCCTCAGGGAATATAATAAAAGCACGGATGGGGCAGAGTTTGCGGAAAAGGCACTTGCGGCGCTTGATGAAATGAAAAGTGCAAGAGTAACACCAAAAGAGCTTGAAAGGGCGGCGGAGGAGCTTGAAAAGGAGTCAGGCGGCAGCGAGACGGCAGCAAAGCTTTATGACCTTGCGCTTATCTCCGAAAGCTTTGACGGCAGAATTGAAGAGATACCCGACGGATGCGCCGACATATATCAGAAGCTTTGCGATAAGCTGAGAGAGAATGATTTCTTTTCGGGCTGTGATGTTTACTTTGATTCCTTTTACGGCTTTACCGCAAGGGAATATGAAATAATCTCTCTTATAGCCGAAAGCGCAGATAATACATATGTCACCTTTAACTGTAAAAAAGATTGCAGCGACCCGATTTTCAAGCGCAGCTCGGATAGTGCAAGAATGTGCAAAAAAATTGCCGAGAGGGTGGGCTGCGAGGTTTGCGATATAGAGCTCGAAGATAATATGCGCCACGAAAAAGACGGCGCACTTTACAGATTTGCCGGAGAATTTTGCAGCGATGCACTGACCGACAGCGTAAAGCATGAGGTGCCGTGTGACGGAATAGAGGCGGTGCTTTGCAGGGATACCTATGATGAGGCACGCTGTGCAGTGAGTACGGTGCTTGACCTTGTGAGAAAAGGCGCGAGCTTTTCCGATATTGCAATATGTGCAAAGAACACCGAGGACTATATCGGCATAATAGACACGGCATTTGAAAAGGCAGGCGTGCCCTTGGGGATTGATATACCCGAAACCCTCGGGGAGAGTGCGCTGTTTGAGCTTGTTACAAGCGCGCTTGAGGCGGCATCGACCTTCAGGAATGAGCCGATACTAAGATATATAAAAACGGGACTTTCGGGACTTAGCGAAGAGCAAGCCGATGTTTTTGAGATATATATAAGAACATGGGATATTTCTCCCTCGCTTATGAAAAAAGATGAGGACTTTACAATGAATCCCGACGGATATGTGGATACGGCACCCGATGAAAATTTGCTTTCTGTTGTAAACAGCGCAAGAAGTAAGGTTCATATCTGCCTTGATTCGCTGTCCAAAAACATAAAGAAGGCAAAGACGGTAAGGGATTATGCACAGGCTGTATATAATCTTACCGAGGATATAAGAAGAATAGGCGAGAGGGAAACCTTCTTTGACGGCAACGGCGGAGTAAGCCTTGAACTTCTTTATCAATGCCTTGACAGCTTTGTGCTTTGCGGTGGTGATGAAGTGATTACACCGTCAAGGTTTCTTACACTTTTCAAAAGCTGCGGCAAGAATTATGATACAGGTCATATTCCCCAAAGACGTGATGAGGTCAGCTTTTCAAGTGTTGAGCTTGTGCGCTGTTCAAATATACCGTATGTTATTTTGCTTGGAGCAAACAGCGGCATTTTTCCGTCATCTTCTGCAGACAGCTCACTTCTTTCGGATAATGAAAAGAAAAAGCTCTCGCAGTTGGGCATCAAGCTTGGCGAAAGCCGTGAGGAAAAGGTGTTTGATGAGTTTTTCCTCGCATACAGCGTGATATCAAGCGCGAGTAAGGGTTGTTTTATTCTGTACAGCGCCGAGGATACAAACTCATCCGCGCTTTTCCCGTCGGCAATTGTTTCGTCGGCAATGAGGATTTGTGCCAAAAAGCCCGTGGAATATTCCGATTTTGATATAGAAAAGTCATACCCCGGAAATGAAATGCTGTTTGAAGAGCTTCTCGGTTTGGAAAATGGGAAGAGACGCGATACTCTTATGAGGTATTTTTCCTCCATTCCCGAATACAACAGCCGTATGAATGAAATTTCAAAGCTTTCGGACCAGCCCGACAGGCTTATGTCGGAAACGACCGACTTGCTTTATGAAAACACCCTTGTTACAAGCTACTCAAGACTGGAAAAGATGGCACAGTGTCCCTTTTCGCATTTTTGTACCTATACTTTAAGACTCAAGGAAGAGCCGAAGGCACAGCTTGGTCCTGCCGAGGCAGGCTCTGTTATGCATAAAATTCTGGAGGAGCTTGTTCCTTTGCTTTGTACAAGGGATGAAAACGGAAGCTTTCCCGACGAGAATGAGGCAAAGGAGCTTGTAAATAAGCTTTTGTGCGAGTATCTCGGCGTCATATCCCATGCAGACCTTGGCAGTATTCCCAAACGCTTTGTCTATCTCTACAACCGCCTGTCAAGACTGCTTTACGAGATGGCGGCAAATATTGTAAAAGAGCTCAGGGTGAGTAAGTTTGAGCCGAGGGATTTTGAGCTTGATATATCAAGACATTCCGACGTAAAGCCTGTACCTGTTGATATAGGCTCGGGAACAACGCTGTACATTATCGGTCAGGTTGACAGAGTTGACGTGTACGAAAAGGACGGGGCAAAGTACATTCGCATAATTGATTATAAAACAGGCAAAAAGAGCTTTAAGCTAAAGGATATTGAAAAGGGCTTTAATCTTCAGATGCTGCTTTATCTTGAGGCAATACGTAAAAGCGGAAATGAAAGATACGGCGATAATATTATTCCGGCAGGTGTGTTGTATTCCAATGTAGTGTCACACCACGATTCACTGATGCTGGGAGAGGACGATATTGATGAGATGTCGGGTGAGGTTTCAAAGCCTGTGTCAAGCGGCATCTTCCTTGATGACGAGCAGATACTTTTTGCCATGGATCCCACCGAAAACAGCACGTTTTTGCCGATTGGGCGCAAGAACGGAGTTGCAACAAAAACCGAGGCTCTTGCCGATGCACAAAGACTTGGTGAGCTTCTCGATTTTGCCACAGGCTTTGCAAGTGAGCTTGCAGCCGAGATGAGAAGCGGCTTAAAGTCGGTTACCCCCTTTGACGGTAAAAGGGAAGGGATAGACATTGACCCGTGCGGCTACTGTCCGATGAGACCTGTGTGCATGAAGCAGTAATGAATATATGTAAAGAAGGAACGCAAAAGCGTTCCTTCTCGTTTTGTATATGGTAAAAGCTTCTATCTTTCTTCTCTGAAATAGGGAAGGCCGAGACTTTGCGGAGGCTGATGCTCTCTCTTCTTTCTGAAGGAGGAGATGATAAGCACAGCAAGCGTTACAACGTATGGAAGCATACCCAAAAGCTTTGTCATGGCAACAGGCATCGGAACCTTCATTGCAAGAATGTAAAGACCGCCGAAGAGTACCGAACCCCATATTGCCCGCAGAGGCTTCCAGAGTGCAAAGATAACAAGCGCTATGGCAAGCCAGCCTCTGTCGCCGAAGCCGTCGTTCTGCCAGCTTCCGCTCATGTAGTCCATTACAAAGTAAAGACCGCCAAGACCCGCAATTGCAGCACCTATTATTGTGGCAAGATACTTGTAGCGTTTTACGTTTATGCCCGCCGCATCTGCTGTTGCAGGGCTTTCGCCGACGGCACGAAGGGAGAGACCTGCGCTTGTTTTCGAGAGAAAATATGATGCAAGAACGGCAATAATCAATGCAACGTATGTCATAAAGCCGTAGGAAAACAGCATCTGGCAAATTCCGCCGATAAAGCCGCCTTTTTCGATAAGAGGCTCGGCGAAGGGGAGGGTTGTCCTGAAGGCATCACTTGTGATTTTTGCCGTTACCTGACCGGGTGTGTTGGCAAGACGTGCAAGTGAGCTTCCGAAAAAGTTGCCCATACCGACACCGAAGGTTGTAAGTGCAAGACCTGCAACATTCTGGTTTGCATAGAGGGTTACCGTGAGCACGCTGTAAATAAGACCGCCTGCCATGGCAAATAAAAGCGCACATATAATTGCTATTATAACGCCAACGGCACCCACGGGATTTTCAACCGACTTTTCATATAAGAATGCACCCGAGATTCCGCCGATAGCCCCCATGTACATAATGCCGGGAATACCGAGATTGAGATGACCTGCCTTTTCGGTAATAATTTCACCTACCGAGCCAAACAGAAGGGGCATACCCTGAACTACTGCCGAAGCAAAAAAGCCGGGGGTAAAAACAGTTGTAAATATTGCAATCAATAAGTCCATTATTTTACCTGCTCCTTTCTGCTTTTGTTCCTGAACACAAGCTTGTAGTTTGCAAAGAAATCGCTTCCAATAATGATGAAGAGAACAAGACCTGTCATCATTTCCGCCGCCGCCTCGCTCAAATGACAGCTGTCCGCGACAGCACTTGAGCCAAGGTCAAGGAACACTATCAGGAATGAATAGAATATCATAAGGAAGGGATTGAATTTTGCAAGCCACGCAACAATAATTGCCGTAAAGCCTCTGCCGTCGGCAGTTCCGATTGTGATTTTGTGAGTTGCACCGCCTACAATCATAAAGCCTGCAAAGCCGCAAAGAGCACCTGAAATCGCCATTGTTCTTATGATAACACGCCTTACGCTTATGCCGGCATATCTTGCTGTGTTTTCGCTTTCGCCTACAACGGATATTTCAAAGCCGTGCTTTGAGTAGTTCATGTATATGTATACAATTACGGTGAGAATGAGTATTACAACAAGGTGAATCAGATAGTTTTCCCTTCCGAGAAAGCCTTCGGCAAGATTAAGAGGGAACCATCCCTTCTCTGTCTTTGCATTGATAAGTCCAATGTCACCTGCACCGCCCGAGGTGTCCCAGATGATGGTGAAAAAGCCCACAAGCTGAATTGCCACATAGTTCATCATAAGGGTAAAGAGGGTTTCGTTTGTGTTCCATTTTGCCTTGAATATTGCAGGAACAAGACCCCATATAAGACCTGCGGCAACGCTGGCAAGGAGCATTGCAAGAATAAGAAGAACGGGGGAGAGCTTTTCTGCACAGAAAAGCATAACCGTTGCCGTCGCAAGACCGCCTACAAGTATCTGACCCTCGCCCCCCGTGTTCCAGAAACGCATTTTGAACGCAGGAGTAAGGGCAAGCGCAACACAAAGAAGCACCATTGCCTCTCTTATCATTCTCCAGAACGCACTCGAGCTTAACAGACCTCTGAAAAAGCCTTCAAGGGGATTTGACGAGTATGCCGCAACAACTCTGTTTATATGTGTTGTGCCGAAAACGCGGCTGGTTATTGCATCGGCAATTTTTGAAACGGTGTGTCCCGAAAGAGCCTTTAGTACAACGAGACATATAACGCAGGCAATAAGAATTGCAATAAGCTTTATGAGAAACGCCTTGAATTTTGAAATGTCGGTTCTTTTAACCACCCTCACAAGAGGCTCGCGAATGCTGTGGGAGGTGACGGATTTGTTGTTATTCATCAGCCTGTCCTCCTTCGGAATGTTTTGTCATCATAAGACCAATCTGCTCCTTGGTAGCGCTTTTTGCATCAACAATGCCGCTGACGCGTCCCTGACACAGGACAAGTATTCTGTCGCTGAGAGCAAGAAGTACGTCAAGGTCTTCGCCTACATATACTACGGCAACGCCCTTTTTCTTCTGCTCGTTGAGAAGGTGGTAGATTGTGTAGGAGGTGTTAATGTCAAGACCTCTTACTGCGTATGCTGTCATAAGCACAGTGGGAGATGCCGCTATTTCACGTCCAAGAAGAACCTTTTGAACATTGCCGCCCGAAAGACGTCGTACGGGTGTCCAGACGCTGGGAGTCGAAACGCTCAGCTGCTTTACAATGTCCTCGGACAGCTTTCTCGGCTTCTTTCTGTCGGTGAAAAAGCCGATGCCTTCCCGATAGCTTCTCAGCATCATGTTACCCGTCATGCCCATGCTTCCAACAAGTCCCATTCCGAGTCTGTCCTCTGGAACAAAAGAGAGGGCAACGCCGAGACGGCGTATCTGAAGAGGCGTTTTTCCTATAAGCTGTTCATGTTCCTCACTGTCGGGACTGAAATATTTTACAGAGCCGCTGTCAACAGGCTGAAGGCCCGCAACAATTTCCAGAAGCTCCTTCTGTCCGCTGCCTGCAATACCTGCAATACCGAGAATTTCACCGCTGTATATGTCAAAGTTTATGTCGGATAAAACCTTAAAGCCGGTTTTGTCGCTGCAGGAAACATCCTTGATTTCGATTCTCTTGGTTCTGTTTTGAACCTCGGGGCGCTCGATGTCGAGTGTCACCTTTTCGCCTACCATCATTTCGGTGAGCGAAAGCTCTGTTGCTTCACACGTGTTTATAGTGCCGATATATTTTCCTTTTCTGAGCACCGATACTCTGTCTGAAAGCTCAAGCACCTCGCTCAGCTTGTGGGTGATGATGATAATAGCCTTGCCGTCATCACGCATTTTGCGAAGAATTTTGAAGAGATTTTTTGTTTCTTGAGGAGTAAGAACGGCGGTCGGCTCATCGAGGATGAGAATTTCCGCACCGCGATAGAGGGTTTTGATAATCTCAACCGTCTGCTTTTCCGAAACCGACATATCGTAGATTTTCTTTTCGGGGTGCACATCAAAGCCGTACTTGTCTGACAGCTCCTTGATTTTTTTTGAAACTGCCGAAAGGTCGGCATCCTTTTTACCCTTAATGCCAAGAGCAACGTTTTCAGCAGCCGTGAAAATATCAACAAGCTTGAAGTGCTGGTGAATCATACCTATTCCGAAGCGATAGGAGTCGGCGGGACAGCGTATGTCAACCCTGCTTCCCTTGATGAAGATTTCGCCGGCATCGGGATAATAGATACCCGAGAGCATATTCATAAGGGTGGTTTTACCGCTTCCGTTTTCGCCGAGCAATGAGAGAATCTCGCCGCTTTTAACAGAGAGACAAACATTGTCGTTGGCAACCACGCTTCCGAAGGTTTTGGTTATGTTTTTGAGTTCGATTGCGTTTACGGCACTCACAATACTACCTCCGTCAAGTGTTTTTACATATAAATTTTATAATATATTAATCATTCTACCACAATCGAAAAAAGTTTTCAATATTTTTTTGCATATTTCTGTCGCATTATGACATCCTTTGACTAAGTTATTGACAAGGATTTTGGACTGTTGTATAATTTTTACACAAGGATGTTATTGAAGAAAGGGGAATAATAAATGGCAAAAATATGCAGAGAATGTTTGAAAAAACATGATGACTCGGCAAAATTCTGTACCGACTGCGGAGCAGGGCTTGAATATATACCCGAGCAGGACAGCGTCAACGGGGAGACGGCTGAACCGGAGGAAAACGGCAGCACCTTTTCCGAGACTTTTGTAAACACGGATGCTGAAAACGAATGCTTCCCCAATGATGATACGGCAATTGGGAATACATATTCCGAAAATGAGACGGCAGAGAGCAACGAGAACAACATAATACCACCGCAGCCCGAGCATGAAAACGAGAACGGGAAAACCGACAGCGAGGAAAAAGGCGGGCATACGGATGTCAGACAAAAGGAACACGGTAAAAAGAGAATTTCTCCTCCGAGGGTTCTTGCGGCAGCCTTTCTTGCGGTATTTTTGTTTGCAAATTATGTGCTGCTTGTTGCCGTTTCGGGTGTTTTCGGACTGTGTATAAGTGACGTTGCAAACGTGCGTATAGGCAAGGGTGCGGATTCCTTTGTGATTTCCGACCTTGAAAAAGCACTTGAGGACACCTTCAATGATGACCTTGAAAATCTTGTAGACGATGTAGCAAAAGGCAAAGTCGTTGATATTACGGCAAACGGAGAAGAGTACAGATTGACGGTTCCCGAGGAGACCTCATCGTTTTTGAGACGTGTCGTATATGAATCGGATGAATTCTTTGATGAATTTGAAAACGGAATTGAAGATGTTCTTGAGGATGCGTCAAAGGCAGTGGGTGCTGTCGGAGCATATGTGCTTGTAACAACACTTTTCACCTTCGTGACACTTGTGATTTGCCTTGGCAAAAAGAGAAGGACACTCGCTTTGCCGGGAATTGTGCTTATGCTTGTGGGAATTGCATCACTTGTGCTTTCCATGATTGCGGCATTTGCGCCGACAATGTTTGATAGCCGTCTTGTGGTATTTTTCTATTCCTTTGACGGCGTTGTAATAAGTACGCTGATAACCTCGGCGGCAATGTCGGTTGTCGGAATGTTCCTATCGGCAATCGGAATTACAGGAAAAAAGGAATAAAGCAAGAGGCGGCACGTTTGTGCCGCCTCGGACTTGTGTGGCCCCTTACTCAAAAAGAAAAACAGGTATATTGCACAAACAAGGCTTCTCTGTGTAAGGAGAGCTGTTTTGCGGCTGCAAGGCTGAGGGGTTTAGGTGCATATTTCCACAATCCCCCGTCATTTTCCAAAGACAATGACACTCCCGCGATACTTGGCGGCTCTTGAAAGGATTCGTTTGTGCCTCCCCTTTTGTCACACATCGGCATAAAGTAAATATGCTGTATTGAGGTGATAAGGAGTGAATAATATGGAAACACAACCCAAAAGACCGATTTTCCGCGGCATAGCAAGACCCCACTATAAAGGGGCAGACGGCTTTTCACGACATTTGCCCGACGGCTTTACACCGCACATGCTGAGATATGCATATTCCTATGATAAAGACTTTGACGGCACAGGCATGACGGTCGCCGTAATATGTGCCCTTGATAATGTCGCATTGCAGGAGAATATGAGGGTGTTTTGCAATGAGTTTTCTCTGCCGCTGCCCGAAATGGAGCAGCTTTATCCTTTTGGCAGGGCAGAAACAACCTCCGACAGATGGCTGATTGAATCAAGCCTTGATACCCAGTGGGTGCACGTGTTTGCACCGGGAGCTAAAATTTGCACCGTTTTTGCGAAAAATGCAAATATTGATTCCCTTCTCGAATGTGCCCTGTATGCCTGCGATGTTATCGGTGCGGATGTGGTATCCATGAGCTTCGGTACGGGCGAAAGCACAAGACTTTCGGAGTATGCAGAAAGCTTCTCGGGAAAAAACTGTATTTTAACGGCATCGTCGGGAGATATAGGCTCTGCCGTCAGCTTCCCGTCATCACTTCCGTTTTGTATAAGTGTCGGAGGAACAGAAATGACTCTTGATGACGGCGGAAAAAGAAAATATGCCGAAACTGCATGGCAAAACTCAGGAGGAGGCAAAAGCACTTTTTTTCATATTCCCGTGTGGCAGGAACGCTTTTCCGACATAGCCGTTATGTCAAAGGGAATGAGGGCGTGTCCGGATGTTTCGATGTATGCCGATGAAAGACGAGGAGCAAGCATTTACGTGTCACAGCTTGGGGGCTGGGCAACGGCAGGCGGCACAAGTCTTTCAAATGCTTGCTTTGCGGGAGTGGCGGCAACCGTCAGGCAGAAAAAAAGGGAGCTTTCATCCTCACACCGTATGCTTGAGTATCTGTATAAAAAGGCAGGGGAAACAGAGTACCTCAGTCCTCAGTATAATTATTATGATGTAATATACGGCAGCAGCGGAAAATTCGTTGCAAGAAGAGGGTGGGATTTCTGTACAGGTCTCGGCAGTCCCGTTATAAAGCAGTTGCTCTTGTAAAAAATCGCCTTTGCGCTTTAAAGAATAATTGTGCAAAAAAAGCAAAAAGCGTTGACAAACAATCGGGATTGTGATAATGTGAAACTGTAAATTCCTTCTGCATAAGCAAACAGACATAAAGGAGAGATGACGTATGATAAAGCTTAACAGAGATATGCTTCGCGATAAGGTGTATGCCTGCTGGGTAGGCAAGAATATCGGCGGAACCCTTGGCGGACCGTATGAAGGGAAAAGACAGGTGCTTGACGTCAAAGGTTTTTCAACCGAGGCAGGCGAGCCTCTTCCAAACGATGACCTTGATCTGCAGCTTGTGTGGCTCAGAGCCATGAGACACTTAGGTCCCCGGTGCCTTAATGAAAGAGCCCTCGGTGAATACTGGATGGAATATATTTCACCCTACTGGAATGAATACGGCATTTGTAAGTCAAACATGGTACACGGCCTTTCTGCGCCCATGTCGGGACACTATAAAAATGAATGGAAGCATTCCAACGGTGCGTGGATCAGAACGGAAATCTGGGCATGTCTCTATCCTGCCGACGTAAACAATGCAGTAAAGTTTGCATATTATGACGCCTGCGTTGACCACGGTCTCGGCGACGGTACATATGCGGCGATGTTTGTTGCGGCGCTTGAAAGTGCGGCGTTTGTTGTGAGCGACATCAGAGAGCTTATAAAAATCGGTCTTTCAAAGATTCCGCCGAATTGCCGCTTTGCAAAATACATAAACACTGTCTGCGAATGCTATGACTCGGGTAAAACATGGGTTGAAACAAGAAATATAATAACGGATATGGCACTTGCAGATGAAGAACTCGGCTGGTTCCAGGCACCTACAAATGTGGGCTATGCCGTAATCGGTCTCCTCTTTGGCGAGGGTGACTTCAAAAAGACAATGCTCACTGCCATAAACTGCGGTGATGACACCGACTGTACCGCCGCAACCGTAGGTTCAATAATGGGCATCAAAGACGGCCTTTCGAAAATCCCCTCTGACTGGAAGGAATACATCGGAGATAAGATTATTACGCTTTCCATAAACAGAGGCGCGTTCTATAACTGTCCGAGAACCTGCACAGAGCTTTCGGATGAGGTTATCCGCACCCGTGAGCTTACCCTTTGGGAAAACCCCGCGGTCAAGGTCGTTGACGGCGAAACAGAGCTTAGCGATGCAGATAAAGAAAAGTTCTTCGGATGCGAATTTGCCATGGAGCTTGCAGGTCGTTCACCCTATCATTCGGTATATGAGCTTCCCATGTCCTCAGTATATGTGGAATATGACAGAGCACCCGACATAAAGCCCGGCGAGCAGATAAAAATAAAGGTGCATATCAAGAGAAAGCTTGAGTCGCAGAAGCATTTTGTGGCACGTCTTGTTCTTCCCGAAGGCTGGACATATGAGGGCAACCCCAATTTTGCCTGCTCCCACAGGATTTATCGGGAGGGCTGGACAAACGAGTACACCATCACGGCAGGCGACAGAGTTGATTTTAAAAACAGAGGTATTATTGAAATCACACTTGAGGGCAGAGCCGAGGTCGCACTTGTTCCGCTTATTTTCTTTGGTTGTTAGACAGTTTCTTTCTACCCCGACACATTTGTGCCGGGGTGTTTTTTGCGTAAAAAATGATAAATTAATGTGAAGATAAGGAGAAAAAAGCTTAAAGCTATTGTCATTTGCGAAAAAATATGTATAATATATAATGAAGCATTATGCGAAAGGAAGATTATAGTGGGCTTTAATAATTCCAGACTTTCGGAGTATAAAGAGTTTTTAAAGGGCAAGAGTGCGGCTGTAATCGGTGTCGGAATAAGCAACGTTCCGCTCATTGAGTTTCTTGTAAATAACGGAGTGAAGGTTACGGCGCGTGACGGCAAGAGCTTTGAGGAGATTTGCGAGGTTTTCCCCGTTGTGTCCGAGCTTCGTGATAGAGGCGTTGAGTTTATAACGGGTAAGCAGTATCTTGACGATATCAAAGAGGACATCATTTTTAAAAGCCCGGGCATCAGATGCGATGTTGACGAAATAAAAGCTGCCGTTGAAAACGGAAGTCTTGTCACAAGCGAAATGGAAACATTTCTCTCGCTGTGTCCGTCTAAAATAATAGCAGTAACGGGAAGTGACGGAAAAACCACCACCACAACGCTAATAGCAAAAATTCTCGAGGCATCGGGGAAAAAGGTTCATCTCGGCGGAAATATCGGGCGTCCGCTTCTTTCGGAAATTGAAAAAATCGAACCCGAGGACTTTACTGTTCTCGAGCTTTCCTCCTTCCAGCTTCATACCGTCAACAGATTTGAAAACAAAGGGCTTCCGTTTGCAAGGCTGACATTTCCCGATGTTGCCGTTGTTACCAATGTCAGCCCGAATCATCTCAACTGGCATACGGATATGGATGAATACGTTGAGTCAAAACGCGCATTGTATGCATTCATGGGCGAAAAAGGCGTTCTTGTCACAAATTGCGGAAATGATATAACAACGAATTTTTCCGCCGAGGCATCAAGGAACGGTCATAAGGTGCGCCTGTTCTCTGCAAAGAACAACAGCGGAAACCTTCACCTTGTGGGTGATGACATTTATTATGGAATAAAGCATATACTGAATACCGGGGATATTCTTCTTCCCGGAAAGCATAACATAGAAAACTATATGGCGGCAATAGGTGCTACATATGATTTTGTTACAAGCGAGGATGTAAAAAAGGTTGCGACCACGTTTGGCGGGGTTGAGCACAGACTTGAATATGTAGATACTGTCATGGGCGTAAAGTTTTATAACAGCTCGATTGACTCTTCGCCCGCAAGAACATTGGCTGCTCTCGGTGCCTTCGGCAACGAGTACAAGAGAAGGATTGTACTTATACTCGGAGGCAAGGATAAAAATCTTGACTTCACCGAGCTTGCCGATGTAATCCGCCAAAAGGTAAAGGCTGTGTTTATTTCCAATGACACAGAGGATAAAAAGGTACAGAACACAATAAAGAACAGCGAAAATTATGACAGCGAAAAGCTGCCGATAGAAGAATGCGCGGGATTTGACGACGCATTTGGAAAAGCAAGTGCATTTGCGGAAAACGGAGATATTGTTCTTCTTTCTCCCGCAATGACAAGCTTTGATGAGTTTCGGAATTTTGAAATGAGAGGCAAACGCTTTAAAGAACTTGTTGCGAGCCTCGGAGAGGACTGAAAAAATAATGCTCTACTGCCTTTCGGACACGCATCTTTCCTTTTCAACCGATAAACCCATGAACGTGTTCGGAAGAACATGGGAAAACCATGCAGAAAGAATAAGAGAAAACTGGATAAAAACCGTAAAAAACGAAGATACTGTTGTTGTGGCAGGAGATATTTCCTGGGGAATGAATTTTGATGAGGCGAGGGAGGATTTGCTTTTTCTTAACTCTCTGCCGGGCAAAAAGGTTATTCTCAAGGGAAACCATGACTATTGGTGGGCTACGGCAAACAAAATGAATGTGTTCTTTGCCGAGAACGGAATTGATACAGTCAGTGTTCTTTATAACAATGCGTACTATTGCGAGGGAAAAATCCTTTGCGGAACAAGAGGCTGGATTAATGAGTTTGGGGTAAAGACCGAGGACGAAAGACTCATAAAGCGCGAGGCTCAGAGACTTGTTTTGTCGCTGGAGGCGGGTATAAAGCTTAAAGAAGAGCACCCCGATGCAGAAATGCTTGTGTTTATGCACTATCCTCCTGTTTTTGGCGGTTTTATCAATTACGATATTGTTGATGTGCTGTACCGATACGGAATTGAGAGGGTTTATTACGGACACCTTCATAATGTGAAAAAGGAACAGCTTGATGATGAGTATATAGGTATAAAAATGTACCTTACCGCCTGCGACTATCTCGGCTTTAAGCCCCTGCCGATAAATTAAGCACCCGAAAGATTTGTCTTTCGGGATTTTGACCGGAGGATGGTATTTTGGGCAGATATTTCGGAACAGACGGCTTCAGAGGCTGTGTAAACAAAGAATTGAATGCGTCTCACGCATTTAATGTAGGTAGATTTTTGGGTTCGTATTACGGAAAAAGCAAGGGCTGCGGCGGTAAAATTGTTATAGGCAAGGATACAAGACGCTCAAGCTATATGCTCGAATATGCACTTTCAGCCGGCATATGTGCGTCAGGCTCGGATGCGTATCTTCTTCACGTAACGACAACCCCTTGTGTCTCATATGTGGCAAGATGCGAGGATTTTGATTGCGGAATTATGATTTCTGCAAGCCATAACCCGTATTATGACAACGGAATAAAGATACTTGGCAGCCAAGGCGAAAAGCTGTCGGAAGAGGTAACGGATATAATAGAGGATTATCTCGATGGCAAGGGCGAGCCGATACCCTTTGCAACCGGTAAAGAAATCGGGCGCACGGTGGATTATTCTGCCGGCAGAAACAGATATCTCGGATATCTTATGTCCCTTGCGGTTCACTCGTATAAGGGAATACGGGTGGGACTTGACTGTGCCAACGGAAGCAGCTGGATGATTGCGAAAAGCGTGTTTGAGGCTCTTGGTGCAAAGACGTATGTTATCAACAATGAGCCTGACGGGTTTAATATAAATGACAACTGCGGCTCAACTCATATTGAGTCGCTTGCAGGACTTGTAAAAAAGGAAGGGCTTGACATAGGCTTTGCCTTTGACGGAGATGCCGACAGATGTATAGCGGTTGATGGAAACGGAAATGTTGTTGACGGGGATAAGATGCTCTATATATTAGGAAAACGCTTGAAATCAAGAGATATGCTTAACGGTAATACCGTCGTTGCAACAATTATGTCAAACAGTGGTTTTATAAGAAGTCTCGAAGAAGCAGGCATAAAATGTGCACAGACTAATGTTGGTGACCG
>JAZQIW010000075.1:0-2322 GCA_045541355.1 Eubacteriales bacterium
TCTTGGGTGTGTGATAACTGTTTTATCAGCGAAGATGAATACGGTGCCTGCACAGGTTGCAGAAAAAATGTAAGCGAGGTGTGATATATGGGATATGAAAGCGTAAAATCAGCGGCAGAGCGTATGGGCGTAACAAGCCGTGCAATACAAAAATGGGCAAAGGAAGGCAGACTTCCGGGTGCATACTTTGATAACCGTGTCTGGTGGATACCGGATGATATTAAAGAGCCGCTGAAGACAAATGAAGTAACGCCTAAGAAAACTATTACCCGTTATCAGCTTCCGCTCCTTCGCTGCTCCTTTAACGTGGGAGAAGCGATGAAGTTTATCGAATCTATTCCCGATCCTGATGACAAAAATATTGCTCTTGCCGAATACTACTATTATCGTGGTCAGGCAGAAGAAGCCGCACAGCTTTTGGAGCAGTATTTTGACTCGGATGACGAATCGCTTCGCTATTCTGCCAATGTAATGTGTACCTTTGCAAATATATTCAGAGGTCATATTCACCTTGCCGGTTTCTTTTCCGAGCGTGTATCCAAAGAACTGGAGGAAGGGCTTAAAAACCAAGACGCACCAAAAGAGCTGCATGCTATCGGTGTGCTTACCGCATATATCGGAAAATATCTTTTGAACGTGCCTGTTCCCGATGTGTCGCCCCTCGAGGAATATCTGCACTTTCTTCCGAACGGCATAAGACTTTACGGAGCATACATATTGGCGTACAAGGCATACAGAGAAAGGAATTTTGAAAGAGCAATCGGTATATGTGATACAGCCCTTGCTTTTTGCAACAGCTTTTATCCGGTTGCGGCAATTTATGTGCTTATAGTTGCGGCAGCATCCTTTATGGGACTTAAAAAGCCTCTTCTTGCCCGACAGCACTTTATGATTGCATGGGAAACTGCAAAACATGACGGCTTTATAAAGCTGTTCGGCATACATCATAATTTGCTTCAAGGTCTTACAGAACAGTGTTTAAAAACAGACTATCCCGAAGACTATAAAAAGATAATGAAGGTTGTAAAGGAATTTAATGACGGCTGGTATCGTCTGCACAAGCCTGATGAACACGACTACTCACACACCCTTTCGCCACTGGAAATCAGTATAGCAATGCTGTATAACCGTGATTGGGGAACAAAAGAAATTGCTGTGCATCTTAATATATCGGAAAGCTCGGTTAAAAACCATATAAAGCACATATATCAGAAGCTTTGCATCAACAAAAAAATAGACCTTCAAAACTACTTAAAAAGATAAAAAATATTTTTTGCATCTCGTTCGCTTGCGAACGGGGTGCTTTTTTCTTTGAAAGTGGCTTGTTTACTGGCTTTTCGGGGATTTGAGGTCTTTTGGAAAGCCTTAATTTGGCAAAAAAAGCATCAAAAATTGTACTTTTTTACCCCCAAAACGGGACTATTTTTAAGAAAATTTTGCCTGTATAATATAAGTAACATAAACGAAAAGAGGTGTTAGCGTATGAGGGATGACAAAAAGAAGGTTTACACTCTTGACGGCGATTCACTTGAAATTACCTTTCGATATGATGAGCTGAGCAAGAAGCATCTTGGCGAATATCCCGATTTTATCGAATGTCCGAGAATAACCCCCGGTGGCAGAAAATGGGTAGATGTCGTTACAGAAGACTGTCCATACGCTGACGGTGAGGACAAAACCTGCGGAACCTGTAGTTTTATGTTAAAGCAGGATGAGAAAGACATAATCGGAATTTGTATGAATGATAATTTGAAGGAGGCATAAGTTATGAGTTTCTTTGATTTGGAAAGAGCAATCAGACGAGGTGTGAGTCAGGGAATCGGCAGAGCCGTTGGCGATGCCATAGGCAAAGCCATTGAACCGCGTGCTGCCGACCTTGCAAACAAAGCGGCAGGTCATATAGATAATGCCGCAGGCAATCAAAACGGAGGTGAAACTCAGGGCGGCGGTTTTAAGGGCGCATTTGCAAATTTGGAAAGAAGCGTAAATAATTACGCTACCGAGGCTGCAAAAAATATGAAGGTTTGCCCGAATTGTGAAAAGCCGACCACGGCAGATAAATAGTTCTGCCCCGAATGCGGAACGGCACTCCCCGAACAGACGGTAGCCGAAGGTGCAGTTTGTACCGCCTGCGGAAAGCAGAACGCCATCGGCACAAAGTTCTGTCAGGACTGCGGAGCAAAATTACCGTCAGCCATTGCCGAAGAACAAGCACAGGCAGACAAAAACGCAAAGATAATGGCAGAGTGGGATGAAAAGCTTTCAGCTTATCCCAAATGGAACTGCGGCGGAAGTAACTACTATATAGAAGATTACGGCGAT
>JAZQIW010000076.1:0-11269 GCA_045541355.1 Eubacteriales bacterium
GTCATTCATAACGGTTCTTTGTCCGTTTGTTACAAGATAGTTGCTCATTTGACCGCCTGTCCACCAGGACTGCATCCAAGTAACAGAAAAGTCATTTGCGACATTCGCACCGGTAAAGAAGTTCTTACCGGGAGTGAGAACAAGACCTTCAGCAGAAAGCTCTGCCGCTTCGTCTTGTGCAAGTGCCGTTACAGGTATTCCCATAACTATCATCAAAATTGCGAGTAAAAGAGAGAGTAGCCTTTTCATAGGTTTTTTCCTCCTTATAAATTATTACATTTTGAGTATATCAAAAAACACTTACTCCTGTAAATATCTCACTTTTGTAAAACTTATCCTCACTTTTGGTATTTACTGTATTTTCACTGTGGTTTTCAAAAATATTTTGTTTTTTCAATTGACAGAGCATCATAACAGGGTTATAATCTCAGTATGGGAGTGATTACATGATTTCATTTGAAAACAATCCTTTATATCTTGACGACATTTCGCTTTTATACCTCGGAAGATCAGGAATGGGCGTTGTTATCGAGGAACATATGCACGGAGGAGTTTATGAGCTTTCGGTAGTTACACGCGGAAGCGGCAGAATGTACACGGGAAATGTTCCTACACAGGTAAACAAGGGAGACATTTACGTTTCTTTTCCCTTTGAAATTCACAAAGTGGAATCAGACAAGGACAATCCCCTCTCCTATGACTTTATGACATTCTCGGTTAACTCCTTCAGATTTGCCGAGGAGCTTAACAAGGTATGGTCGCAAAACATCTCTCCCTACTCAAGAGTCATTCACAACGAAAAGGCAATCGACCTGATTGACTGTATTCTCTCAGAGTTTGATGACGATAACAATAACAAATCTCCGTTTTCCAACGAGATGCTGTCTGCTCTTTGCAATCAGATGATTGTTTACATATTAAGGGGAATGAAAGCGGATTCACCTGCAGGCTCTTCCATAAATCAAAGCGGATCAGAGCTTTGCTACAAGATGATGAATTACATAGACACGCATCTGTATTCTTTGACTTCTCTCAATGATATGGCAAAGGAAATGGGATATAATTACAGTTATTTATCCACCCTTTTCAGTAAAACAACCACTCTTTCCCTCTCCTACTATTACAGGGTAAAACGGCTTGAGACAGCAAGGCTTCTGCTTGCCGAAAACAAAAAAAGTATTTCTCAGGTTGCAGAACTTATGAATTACTCAAGCATTTACTCCTTCAGTAAATCATTCAAAGAGCACTACGGCATATCGCCGAGAAAGTATCTTCAGCAGTTTTCGAATAATGCAAAATAATAATCAAGACTGAAATGTGCCGCAATGACGCATTTCAGCCTTTTTTTCGCTTAGAATGATTGACCGGGCAATCAAGCCTTTCGGCATGATTTTGCTTATTATCTATATGATAAATTGGAATTTGTTGATTAAACCGGCGTCCCTACTTCGATTAAGTTACCGTCCAAATCATAAAATCGTATTACTCGCTGCCCCCAACTGTGTGTCATAAGACGATTTAAATATTCGATCGAGGGGTATAATCTTTCCAATTTCCGGGCAAATGATTCGATATCCTGTTCCTCAAAATACAATTCGCAAGAGTTGCTTTTACTAAGCTTTACCAAGTATCTTATTTCCCTTTGTGTGAACCCTCTTTTTCTAAGTTCTAATATCTCATTCTCGTATTCTTTAATATATCTGTAATTTCTTGGCATAAAAATTCCTCCTATGGTATTTTTATTCTACCATAGGAGGGTGTTTTTTTCTATTGTCCGTTTTTACTGGACTTGTTCAAATAACACTCGTTCTTTTTTGTTTCTGAAATATCTATAAATTAAAGTCTGGGAGCGAGAGGATTCGGGTCATAGGGGCATTTGCCTTCAAATTCACACTCGCCGTATATACCTCTGACAAGCATCTTCAAGGTTTCTGCGTCATATGAATATACGTTAAGGAAGTTCTGGCAAGTACTGAACCAATCATAGAAAACGAACGGCGAACCTGTACCTACGCATATACTCTTTTCTTTACCGAATTTTAGTACGTTCAAAAACTGTGTAGCCTTTTCCATGAGGAAGGTCGCTCCGCCATAGGGACTGTGGGGTGCAATGTGCGCAAAATACATAATAAGATCACTGTTTGCATCAATTTCACTTATATGTTCAGCGCTTGATATACCCTCACACATTGAAACAACTGCTCCGTGTCTTTCAAACTCTTCCCTGACAACCGAGAGATTCTTATAAACATCTGCAGAATAACCGATATAGACAAGATGAACTCTTTTTATAAATTCCTTCTTTACAGGAACAAGGCTGTTCTTTCTTGCCATCCACGTAATACTCTTGGGTGCATATTTACGGACAGTTTCTGCGGTATTTTCCTTTGCCGATTTTCTGTCGTCTTCTGTTACGGGATAAATATCACAATCGAAAAGACCGAGTTTTTCCTTCATATCAAGAACTCTGGTGCAGGCATCGTCAATTCTTGATTCGGGGATTTTTCCGTTCTTGACTGCACCTTCAACAATGTCAAAGAAGTCCAAATGCTCAGGACCGAGAATCACATCGTTACCTGCGTTATAAAGAGCCGCATAGTAATCCTCGGGTGAATCGTAGGTCGCCATAAGCGCTCCCATTCCGACTGCATCGGTTATTACAACACCCTTGAAGCCAAGCTTTTCTTTAAGAAGCCCCGTGACTATGTTTCTTGAAAGCGTAGACGGAGTATATCTGTCACCAAGCTTTGAATCATCGCAGGCGGGAAAAGCACCGTGGTCAATCATAACAGAATACACGCCTGCATCAATACCTGCTTTGAAAAGACATCCCTGTCTTTCCCACCATTCGTCAAGGCTCTGTGTGAGGATGGCTTCTGTAAAATGAGTATCTCTATATTCGTCTCTGTCAGTGCCGGGAAAATGCTTCAGCGTTGCTGCTACGTCCTCAGACTGTATCCCCTTGACATAGGCACTTATCATTTGTTTGGAAAGCTCAAGGTCAGAGGAGAATCCTCTTGTAAGAGACACGGCTCTCAAAGGAGAGGCGTTATCGCACACAGGACCCCAGTCCCATCTGATGCCTGCAAGCTTCATTTCATGCGCAATACACTTTGCAATATCATATGCCGCCTGCACATCACCCGTTGCTGCGATACCGTTATTTGAAGGAGTATCTGAGAAATAAGGCAATATGCTTCTGCAACCCTTTTCGGCATCCATGGCAGGCAAAAAGGGAGCTTTAAGAAGAGTGCTGACATGCTCACTGAACTCTCTGATTTTGATATCATTTGTATAATCCACATCATCGCCTGAGGATTCACCTGCAAGGTTGACAAAATCCATTTTTATATGTCCTGTCGTCCACATTCCGCCGTAAGGATTCTTTTTGAAATATTCATCAATATCCTTTACATCCGCCATAACTCTCGGCGAAAGTGAGACGGTCTGGCCAATTTTTTCTCTGAGTGTAAGCTCACTTAAAAGCGGTTTTTTCATAGCATTTCCTCCAATGCGAGTATTATTTTTTCAACATATCACACATTTTTTTATTTGTCAATACTTCATATCTGAAGAGAAGAACTTGGATTATATAAACATCTTTGTTTTTATCCAAATCCTTGATAAAAATTATTTGCCGGCATATTACACAAAGGCACTCATATATCAGCATATGGTTGCTTTGAATTATAAAAAGCTTGAAGGCAGTCTACCCGTGCCTCTCTTAAAGAACTTTGTAAAATACCCCGAATCCTCAAATCCAAGTATGTCAGCAACTTCATTAACTGTATATCTTCCGCTTTTGAGTAGCCGCTTTGCTTTTGCAACAATGAGGTTATTGCAGTATACCAACGGCGAAACACCTGTAAAGCTCTTAAACTGTATTCTGAAATACGTCTGACTTATGTGGCACATATTTGCAAGCTGTGCAACAGTTATACCTGCATTCACATTCCTTTCAAGGTAGCTGATTGCAGGCGCAATACAGGAAAGCTCTCTTTTGTGAATATCCTTTTCTCTGTACTTACGGCATATGTAGTCAAGCAGTCCGTATACAGAAGCTTTGAAAGCCGAAACAGAAAAAACAGGCTTTGAGTATATATTCACAAGCTCTGAAAAAACGTCGCAAAAGTAGTCCTCATCGCCGCCCCCAACAACGCAGACATTGTCCGAGGTACGAAAAATTTCCCCGCCCTTTGACATTTCAAATTCCAGCAGAAGAGTTGTCGGCTCACCTTCAGATGCAGACATAAACCTCGTTTTATAATTAGACCCTTGCGGTATGTAAACTACGTCTGACTTTTTTGCATAAATTCTTTCACCGTTCATCATCTCATATTCAGCCTTGGCATCAAGAAGATACAGCAAGGCAGAAGTGTTTCTCGGCTCTTTCATCATTGAAAACTCCTGAGCGTTTTTCCATGTCTGCTTCATAGCGAACAGCTTATGCAGTTCAAAGTCGATGGAATATATGTCACCTAAATTAATCGTTTGCATATTTATCACTCCATAGAGAGTATAACACAGCTATCATGGAAGTGTCAACATATTTAGTTTCGATAATTACTATATTTGTTGTGATAATTGCCTTGAAAACGGCGTGCAAGCATTATATAATTGTTTTGAAAAATACAAATACAGGAGAAATCATTATGTCGAACAAAATTAATGTTGTAATATGGAATGAAAACTTTCACGAACAGACAAAGCCGGAAATAGCCGCAGTCTATCCAAAGGGAATCCACGGAGCAATAGCCGAGAAATTGTCACAGCTCGGACAGTACAATATCACAACCGCAACCCTTGATGAGCCTTGCCACGGTCTTACCGACGAGGTACTGAACAACTGTGACGTTCTTATTTGGTGGGGTCACGCAAAGCACGCAGATGTCTCCGACGAAATTGCAGAAAAGGTAAAAAACAGAGTGCTTGACGGTATGGGTTTTATCCCCCTTCATT
Source organism: Eubacteriales bacterium (assembly GCA_045541355.1). GTDB lineage: Bacteria > Bacillota > Clostridia > Oscillospirales > CAG-382 > UMGS1387. The sequence goes on from JAZQIW010000076.1 coordinate 4,960, forward strand.
CAGCGCATCTCTGTAAACCCTTTGTAAAGCTTATGGGAACCGTGTGCCGTTCAAAGTGGAGAGAAAACGACGAAAAAGAAAGAATATGGGTAATTGAACCCTCACACCCAATCGCAGAGGGACTTCCGGAATATATTGAGCTTGAGCAGGAAGAAACCTACGGAGAAAGATTTGAAATCCCCACCCCCGATGAGCTTGTATTTATCAGCTGGTTTTCAGGCGGCGAGGTATTCAGAAGCGGTGTCTGTTACAAGAGGGGTCTTGGTAAAGTGTTCTATTTCAGACCGGGACATGAAAGCTATCCCACATATTACCGAGACGACATTTCTATGATTATAAAAAACGCTGTTGAATGGGCTGATCCACGCAACTTTACCCGTCCCACGCTCGGTCATTTTGAAGCAATTGAGAAGGTAAAGGATAAGTTTGAAGGCATGAGCGATGCCGACAGAAAACACGAAAATCCGGGAAAGTGAGAAGAAAAACATGCTTAGAATCGGAATTATAGGACTCGGTAATATTTCACAGAAGCACATAAATGAAATATTGAAATCGGACAAAGCAAAAATTACTGCAATATGCGACATTGACAAAGAAAAGCTTTCGTCTGTCGGTGATAAATTGGGCATTGATAAAAAATGCAGGTTTGAAAATTACGTAGACCTTATAAAATGTGATGAAGTAGATGCCGTTGAAATATGTACTCCAAACCATCTTCACGTTCCGATGGCAATGGAAGCAGCAAAAGCAAATAAGCCGCTTGAGATAGAAAAGCCTCTCGGCATTGACTATGCCGGCGTTGACCCTCTTATTGAAGAGATTAACCGCAAGAACATCCCAAATATGATGTGTTTTTCATATAGATTTATGCCCGCTGTAAGATATGCAAAAGATATTCTGTCCAAGGGTAAAATAGGCAAAATTATAAATGTCAACGTCGAGTATCTCAAGAACAGTGCCTTCTTCAACGGCAGAAGACTTGAGTGGAGATTTGTAAAGAAGTACGCAGGAAGCGGTGTTCTCGGAGACCTTGGTGTTCACCTGATTGACATGACAAGATTTCTTGTCGGAGACTTTGAAAATGTATACGCAATGAAGAATATCGTTGTGGACAAACGAAAAAAACTTGACAGCGAAGAAATTGCTGACGTTGAAACCGATGACATTATTTCATTTATTGCAAAGCTCGACGGCTCGGTTATTGCAAACTTTATGGTAACCCGCTGTGCAATCGGCAACAAAAACACCATAAAATATGAAATCTACGGAACCGGCGGTGTTATTGTCTTTAATCTAAATAATCCCGAAGAAATCACCCTTTGCTTTGCTACCGACAGAGAAAATGCAACCCTTGAAACACTGGCTGTTCCAAAGGAATACTTTGTTGGTCAGGAAGAAACCTTTATTGAAACGGCACTCGGAAACATACAGGAAAATCTTCCCGACATAAACGAGGGTGCAGCCTGCCAGAGAATTGTAGATGCCCTGCTTGAATCATCCGAAACGGGTGTTCCCGTAAAGGTCAAGTAATTATGGGATATTTATTTCTGACAGTATCTTTGCTTGCGGGTGCAATTAAGGGCTTCTGCGGCAAAAAGACAAGCGGATTTGTCAAGGGCTACAACGGTGCTTTTCTTATGAACTCGATAAGAATGCTTTTGTGTATTCTTTTCGGCTTCTGTCTAATATTGCTGGAAGGCAATGCAAGCTTTATGATACCGACGTCAAAATTACTGCTTGTGTCTGCCCTGTCGGGACTTACAAGCGCAGCATTCGTAGTGTTCTGGCTTATATCCGTCAGAAGCGGTGCATATATGATGCTTGATGTTTTCAATATGCTCGGAATCTTTGTACCCATGATTCTCAGCCGTATTTTTTTCAGCGAAGAAATACGCACAAACCAATGGCTTGGAAGCATTGTTCTTGTCATTGCCTGCATCATTATGTGTTCATACAACAATTCCATAAAAAAGAAGCTGAATTTTTCATCGTTAATTCTGCTGATCCTCTGCTGTCTTTCAAACGGTCTTACTGATTTTTCGTATACGCTTTTTGACAAGGCACTTCCCAATGTGCCGAAATCTGTATTCAGCTTATACAGCTACATTTTTGCATCGACTGTTCTTTTGCTCTGCTTCTTTTTTAGCCGAAAGAGTACATCCTCACAGGAAAAGAAAGATATTGTAAAAAAGACGAGCGGATACATTATCGTTATGGCTGTCTGCCTGTTTCTCAATACATACTTCAAATCCATAGCAGTACCGCATCTTCCGACAGCCGTTATTTATCCCTTAAATCAAGGTGCGGCACTTATTCTCTCAACGGTTATGGCATCGTTGTTCTTCGGAGAAAAACTTACCGCAAAGTGTATATCAGGTCTGATTACCGCTTTTGCCGGGCTTTTGATTATAAATGTGATTTGACAAAGGTTTTTAAATAAAAAGAAAAGAACGGAGATTGTATCGACATCTCCGTTCTTATTTTGCAATTACTCATTTTTTGATAAAAAACAAAGCGAGTTTTTAAACACTGTGCTCCTTAGTCTGTTTCGGAGTTTCACCTGTTATTTTTTTATAATACCTGCAAAAGTAACCGATATTATCAAAACCGCTTGCATACGCCACCTCTGCGATGGTACAGTTATCATATTCAAGTAATTGTTTTGCACGTTGAATTCTTAACATATTTCGGTACTGTAAGGGCGACATTCCGTATTGCCTGCGAAACAATTGTCTGAATGTACTCATACTGACATTGCAGTACTTTGCAAACTCCTCAATCGGCAGGTTTTCAAGATAGGTCTGCTTCAGGAGCATTACTCCCTTTACAATCTGCGGATACTGTCCGCTTTCTATACCCAAATTGCTGTTGTGTATAAGCGATAAAAGCCGATAAAACAATTCTGTTTTGCGAAAGTGTCCCGCAACATTTTGAACAGCTCCGCACAGCTCAAATTTCGACATGATATTTGCTATGGCATGAGAAGTGTCATCATTTGCTACAACCGTAAAATCATGAGAATCAAAAGGGTTTGCACCTTCAGACAGCAAATCGAAATTTATTACTACAAAGGTTGTATTCTCTGCTGTATACTCCATTTTATATCTGGCATTTTTAGGCAGGTAAATCAATTGCCCTTTTGTTACCGTAACCTTGCTTTTATCCTCAAGATAAAAAACAGCTTCACCGCTCCAAATATACAAAAGGCCATAGCTTTGCCGTCCGCACTTCTGCATATTGACAGAACGTCCCCGAGGTCTGACACCGGATATTACAACAAGATTATGGACAAATACCTCTTTTAAGTCTTCAACAAAACTCATTAAAATCACCCGTATTCATCAATACTTTTTTTAATACTTCGTCGCAGTAATTACATCTATAACACATTTTATCACAAGTTGACGTTTTTTCAAACCAATTTTTCGGAAAAGCTGAATTATCTATGATAAAAGGCGCAATGGAGGTACTGAAAGTGGGTTCAAAGAGGTCGAGAACATTGCCAAAGTATCTTCTTCGGGAATAGGCATCTATTACAAGACCGGGGAGCCTATGTATTCGTGTTGCAAGCTTTACGGTATCAAAAAGACCTTCGTAATTATGAATATCCTCGGGACGAATCCAGGTGTTTTGCAAAAGCTTAACCCAATTGCTCCTATGTCCCAGTGAACGCCAGCAAACATAGGGGTTAAAGTCTTCAATGTTTTGCATTTTACAGATTTCAGATTCATGCGCAACGTTATTATCGTGAAAAATCTGTCCCGAGCAATGTGCAAAGCAACCGCTGTTGGCAAGTAGAACAAGCTTTTTACCGCTTTTATCTGCCCAGTTTTTTAGCTCTTTAAGGTGTGCAATATCTCGGTTATAATCCCTTTGAACATGAAAGGAATCAAACAAATCACTTACATATTCCATTCCCTTAACCGTGCCTATTTTCATGTTGACGGATGCACGTACTTCGATTTGCGGGAAAAACTTTTTTACGGTATGAGCAATGGCAAGAGAGGTGGTTGTAACAATATCAACACCGCAGTCTATGCTGTCAAGATACTCAATCACCGAGCGGACTTTATCGGCAAGCTTTCGGGACAAAGATTCAGCACCGTAACAGTTTGCATTAAACAAAAGATCAAGTTTTACACCCATCTCTTTGATTTCTTTAAGTTCCCTCTCCATACGCTGCCTAACATTCTGAGTCTTATCGCTGTGAACCAGAACATCGCCTCTGCCCGACGGCATTTCGGGCCATGCAAAAAACACCTCGGAAATACTTTCACGATAGGCAGAAACAATTTCAGGAAACGGCTCTGCTTCAGGCGGGCATAACTGATATCCAACAGAATACTTAATCATATCAGTCTGTTTCCGAATCTGTTTTCATTGAGTTGGGTGAGTCAAGACCTTCATACGGTGCCTTATAATCAACTTCGACTGCTTCTGCGTTCCAGTCAACCTTCCAATGCTTTTCAGTTCTGAAGGGACTGTGGAATTTATTTTTAAGTACACCGCGTTTTTCAAGGCTGATCATACATGCCCGTGTACAGCCCTTTGCTCCGCAGATGGCTTTACCGGAATTATAAAGATTCCTCGGTGCGGTATTGAAGGGAGATATGGATGAAGGTTTATAACTTCCTTTTCTTTTTTGCGTGTCCTTGAAATAATCTCCTTCTTCACCGTCTTCACACTTTTCGGCACCCTGGAATATCCAGTCGCACTTATCCATATCCACGTCTGCCCATTCAAGCTCATATCCGCCTACATTTTCTTTTATGGTTCTGTCTGCAGGGATACATCCGCCGGGACATTCACGAACACATGCCATACATCTGTTACAAAGTGTACCGGGTTCCATAATGGGATCGGGCTCAAGTTCCATATCGGTAATAATTATACCTACTCTTACACGGGGACCGAATTCGGGTGTAAGAAGCATTTTGGAATATCCGATTTCACCAATTCCGCACAAAAAACCTGCAATTCTAAGATTTATCATAACGTCAGGTGCAGCTTTACCGGGAGCTACGGGTCTTGAGAAGCCTTCCTTCATATAACCGAGGTTATCAATTGCTCTCCAGTCGCTCTGATGTCCCATAGGTACAGCCTCATATCCCTCATCCTCAATCATCTTACTGAGGTTGATTACTGTCATGGGCATATACAAGTAAGTAATTCCGCCGTAACCCATTGCGGAATAGTTTGAAAAATATGTACCTTCTTCAACACCTCTCAAGGACCCTCTCATTACACGAAATCCAAGTGCAATAATTGACTTTGCATTAGGCATTATCTGTTTGGGATCCATTTGGATAGGAGCAGTATGCCAGCGGTCGATAGAGCCGATACCAACTATATCTGCACCCAATCTTTTGGCTGCCGCTTTGATTTCTTTTGATGTAACCATATTCATCTTCCTTTATTATTTGATACTTTAATTATAAACCTAATGTACAATGAATTATAAGCAACAAAACAATGTGTTTATTACACAAAACGACAAATCCTCGGGAAGCCCTTATTTTAAGCCATTTTGGGAATAAAAACAAAAAACGGAGATTTTATCGACATCTCCGTTCTAATTTGGTAAAGACATTAAATTTTGATACATGATTATAAGCGGTGCATTTGCATTTATTTTATAAAAAAACAGCTAAAATCAAAGGAATAGTGCTACAAATCACACAGGACTTTAAATTCGAACACAGCATCCAAGTGTTCACTTCTTTATTTTAATGCATATTTGAAAAATATAGTTTTCTGTATTCACCCGGCGTCATTCCTGTTTTCTTCTTGAATATTCTGCAAAGATATCCGCTGTCGCAGTATCCTGTTTTTTCTGCTATTTCTTCGAGAGAATTATTTTTATCTCTGAGCAATTCTTTAATGTAAAATATCTTCTGAGCATTTAAAAATTCCATCGGGGTTATTCCGTAATGTGCCTTGAAAAGCTTTTCAAAGCATCCGACACTTACACCGCACATTGCCGATATTTCAGCTATACTTTTATCGGGTATTACGTTTTCTTCCATATATTTTATTCCCTTGGAAATAATACGTGTATCAGCATGGCTTTTCTTACTTTTATCATCGGCTACGGTTTTGAATATTTCATAAGCGGCTATATAAACATCAAGCGGTGATGTATCAGGCTTTGAAAACGATGATATTAAATCACTAAACAGTTTTCTGTAAAGTTCTTTATGATCTGTTGACACAATTTCAACTTTATCAGAAAAATATATACGCTCACTGTGTGTCCCAAAGTAAGAAAATGATTGCTTTTCATCATTACTCCTTTTTATTTCTGCATTAT
>JAZQIW010000077.1:0-4971 GCA_045541355.1 Eubacteriales bacterium
ATCATGCAAAGAGAAAAATTCTCATCGCGTCTCGGATTTATCCTTATTTCCGCAGGCTGTGCGATAGGTCTCGGCAACGTTTGGCGTTTCCCCTACATTGTAGGTCAGAACGGCGGTGCGGCATTCGTTCTTATCTATCTTGTTTTCCTCGCAATTTTCGGTCTTCCCATTATGACAATGGAATTTGCGGTTGGCCGTGCAAGTCAGAAATCACCTATAAAAGCTTTTCAGGAAATTGAACCCAAAGGTTCAAAATGGCACATTGCCTCTCCTTTTATGGTTGCAGGCAACTATATACTTATGATGTTTTACACTGTTGTCACAGGTAAGCTTATTAATTACGTTGTAAAATCAGCATCCGGTGTGTTTGAAAATACAAACGCCGTTGACGTCAGCAAAGCAATTGATGCATCAGCTCCCGAAATGGCACTTTGGATGGTAGTTGCTGTTCTTATCGGCTTCGCTATATGCAGTCTCGGTCTTAAAAACGGTGTTGAAAAGATAACCAAGGTTATGATGGTTTGTCTTTTGGTCATCATGATTGGTCTTGCTGTCAGAAGTTTCTTTCTTCCTGACGGAACAAAGGGTCTTGAGTTTTATCTTATCCCCAACTTCAAGGCAATTGTTGATAACGGAATATGGAACGTACTTTTTGCCGCACTCAGTCAGTCATTCTTTACGCTGAGCATCGGTATCGGTTCAATGGCAATCTTCGGAAGCTACATTTCAAAAGAACGCCGCCTTTTCGGTGAAAGCCTTTCAATTTGCGTACTTGATACATTTGTTGCATTCACCGCAGGTCTTATTGTATTCCCCACACTATTCAGCTCAAATCCCAACCTTACTTCAAAAATGCTTTCGGAAAGCTCGGATTTTGCAGGTCCTAACCTTATATTCCAAACACTTCCCAACATTTTCAAGGACATGCCTTTGGGAAATGTATTCGGAGCACTTTTCTTCGTATTTCTCTCCTTTGCGGCAATCTCTACACTTGTAGCAGTTTTTGAAAACATTATTTCCTTTGCAATGGACGGTCTCGGATGGTCAAGAAGAAAATCGGTAATCGTTAACCTTATCGCAATTCTCATTCTTTCTCTTCCTGCTGCCTTTGCAGGAAACCTTCTTTCATTTATTAGTATTCCCAACATCGGTCCTATTGATGGAATTGAAGATTTTATTGTATCCAACAACCTTCTCCCCCTCGGCAGCCTTGTTTTCCTTCTTTTCTGTACATGCAAAAAGGGCTGGGGCTGGGACAACTTTATCAAAGAAGCTGATGAAGGTAAGGGCTTGAAGTTCCCTAAATTTGCAAAGGTATATCTCAAGTATATTCTCCCCGTTCTTATTGTTCTTGTATTTATTATGGGATACATTGACAAATTCTACGGTTTCAATAATTTTATTAAGCTTTTCACAAAGTAGAACAACTATCGACGCCTCCCAATCGGGAGGCGTGTTTATGCAAAAAAGAGAGCCGGAATTACCGGCTCTTTTGTTATTATATTCACTTAAAGTATGATATCATCGCCCGTGCCATAGTTTTCGATTACATAATCAAGGTCCTTATCGCCTCTGCCCGAAAGGTTTATGAGTATCGAGCCGTGTTCCATGGTCTTTGCAAGCTTCATGCCGTATGCAACTGCGTGTGCGCTTTCAATGGCGGGAATGATACCTTCAAGTCTTGAGAGCTTAAAGAGGGCATCTATCGTTTCATTATCATCTATAACATCGTACTTTACTCTGCCGATTTCCTGAAGGAAGGCGTGTTCGGGACCGGAGGAGGGATAGTCAAGACCGCTGGCTACGGAATATACGGGAGCAGGCTCGCCGTTTTCATCCTTAAGCATGATGCTGTTAAAGCCATGCATTACGCCCTCTGTTCCGTACTTTAGGCTTGCCGCGTGGTCACCGAGCTTTGCACCTCTGCCGAGAGGCTCAATTCCATAGATGTCAACGGGGTCATTGAGGAAGCCTGCAAACAGACCTGCCGCATTACTGCCGCCACCGACACATGCGACGATTGAATTGGGAAGATGCCCTGTCATATCAAGGAACTGTTCTCTTGCTTCAATACCCACAACACTCTGGAAATCTCTTACCATCATTGGGAAAGGATGAGGGCCGAGAACAGAGCCGATACAGTAGATTGCATCATTATACTCCTTGCTATATGCATCAAAAGCCGCGTCAACCGCTTCCTTTAATGTTTTAAGACCGTGAGTAACCTCAACTACGTTTGCACCGAGTATCTTCATTCTTGCAACATTGGGTGCCTGCTTTTTAATATCAACCGAGCCCATATAAATATCGCACTTAAGACCAAAATATGCAGCCGCCGTTGCAAGTGCAACACCATGCTGTCCTGCGCCCGTTTCGGCAATAATTTTCTTTTTGCCCATGTACTTTGCAAGAAGTGCTTCACCCATACAGTGATTGAGCTTATGTGCGCCCGAATGGTTTAGGTCTTCACGCTTTGCATAAAGCTGTACCTTGCCGCCAAGATAATCCGAAAGGCGTTCGAGGTGGGAGACAGGTGTCGGTCTTCCCTGAAACTCTTTTCTTATTCTTCTAAGCTCTGCAATAAATCTTCTCGACTGGCAAATAGAGTAATATGCAGTTGTTATTTCAGCCATGGCAGCCTTCAGCTTATCATCTACATACACGCCGCCATATTTACCGAAGTAGCCGTTTTTATCGGGATAATTATTAAAATATGTTTCAAAATCTACGTTTCCTATTTTCATTGTACTTTCCTCCAAAATCTATATATCGCTTCAACAATACTTGTTAAAATCGTGTATTCCAATTTTGCATTTTGCATTTTGCATTCAAATCAATTCCGCCATCGTCTGTCAAGCTTCATAACAGTCATTCCTCCATACCGCAAATAAAAAAACCCTTATCCCCATTTGGGACAAGAGCAACTCCTGCGGTACCACCCAATTTGACGCCGAAGCGTCCTCTCAGCCATGCACATTCTATGCACGCGTGCTTGATAACGCAGCACCTCTGCGTCAGCACTACTCGGATCTGCAGGGCGGACTTAACCTTCCCAAAACATCCTTTCGGACTGCCCTCTTGGGTCCATTCGGCAAAAGCTTTGTACCGCACTCACACCATCGGCGGCTCTCTTTAACAAAGGTCTCTTTGCTTACTACTCCCAGTCACAAGTTTACAATGGGATTATACACCCATCATTTTTGTTTGTCAATACGTTTTCTTTAAAATAATTCAATTGAATTTTGCTTTGACGCAAAATATAATACAATATTCATCATTTGATGTATATTCGTTTACAAATACGTGTTATACTTTATCACGTTAAAATCAAATCCCGTCGAAAAGTGCGGAATCGAATGTGAGACCGTATTTTGAGGGACTCTGGAGAAGTCCATTAAATTGGATGCCGAAGGTGCAAGGCAAAAGCCGAAACTCTCAGGCAAAAGGACAGAGATATTATTAACCTAAATAATATTTTTCTGTTTTTTCTACTTTGGAGCTTCTGATTTTATCAGTAGCTTTTTTTATTTCTTTAAGGAGGAAAAACACAATGGCAAACTTTCTCAATCGCGTTGCCGAAATAAACGGCGACATCAACAGCGTAGTGTGGGGAGCTCTCGGTCTTGTTCTTCTTATCGGTACAGGCATCCTTGTAACTGCTCTCACAAAGTTCTTCCAGATTTCCCATTTAGGTCTCTGGTGGAAAAACACTATCGGCAGTCTTTTTCATAAAGACGTTATCGGACATTCCGAAGACAAAAAATCAATTTCTCCCTTTCAGGCTCTCTGTACTGCCCTTGCAGCTACAATCGGCGTAGGCAACATTGCGGGTGTTGCTGCCGCTATCAGCGTTGGCGGTCCCGGTGCTGTTTTTTGGATGTGGCTTGCGGCATTCTTCGGAATGATGACAAACTACGCTGAAAACGTACTGGGTATCTATTACAGAAGAAGAAACGCAAACGGCGAATGGTCCGGCGGTGCCATGTACTACCTTCGCGACGGTCTCGGTGCAAAGAAGGGCTGCAAAACAATAGGCAAGGTTCTTGCTGTTGTATTCTGTCTCTTTACTCTTCTTGCTTCCTTCGGTATAGGCGCTATGGGTCAGATTAACAAGATTGTTGTTAACGTTGAATCTGCATTCAAGAACGCTTACCTTTCGGGTGTTGAGGTTTTTGAAGGCGTTTCGCTTTACTCTGTAATTCTCGGCGTTGTTCTTGTAATTATTGCTGCACTTATCACCCTCGGCGGACTCAAGAGAATTGCAGCCTTTGCTGAAAAGGTTGTTCCCTTTATGGTAGTTCTCTTTGTTTCCGGCAGCATCATTCTTATTGCCATAAACTATTCAAAGATTCTCCCTGCTTTCGGTTCAATCTTCTCCAACGCATTCAACATAAACGCTGTTGCCGGCGGTACACTCGGTGCATTTATTGCAACAGTTGTTCAGCAGGGCTTCAAGAGAGGCGTTTTCTCCAACGAAGCAGGTCTCGGTTCTTCTGTTATGGTTCACTCCAACTCCAACATCAAAGAGCCTGTTAAGCAGGGTATGTGGGGTATCTTCGAGGTATTCGCAGACACTATGGTTGTATGTACCATTACAGCACTTGTTGTCCTCACCTGTGGTCTTTACAACCTTGAAACCCTCACTCTTGCAGAAGGTGTAACAGATGCAACTCTCGTTGCTTCAGCCTTTGACTCGACGTTCTCCTTCGGCATAGGCTTCGGTTCAAAATTCGTTGCTGTTGCCATCGCTCTTTTTGCATTCACGACTGTTCTCGGCTGGGATCACTACGGTTCAAAGGCGTGGGAATATCTCTTCGATGCAAAAACCACAAACATCTATAAGCTTATTCACCTTGTAACAATTTTCCTCGGTGCAGTTCTTACGTCCAGCCTTGCTTGGGACATATCCGATACCTTCAACGGTCTTATGATGATTCCCAACCTTATCGGTGTTATCGTTCTTTCCGGTCT
>JAZQIW010000078.1:0-3171 GCA_045541355.1 Eubacteriales bacterium
TGATTTTAATGCCGCCGTGGAAGGATATGAGAAATACACTCAGGCGTACTTAATGGAGTTTTCCGAGGTGGACGAAGATGAGATCTGCACCCGTCTTTTCGGCGTGCCGAGCGATTGGAACTACGTGGACGAGCCGCCCAAACTTCTGATGCAATACGATCCTCTGGATAACGATATGGATTTCCTCGATACCTTGGATGGATTTGTCTATTTATTCTTCGGTGAAAATGAAAAAGACCTTAGCGATGTTACGCTAAGGGAAGAATATACATAAGCGGAGGGATATGATGGCTTACAGTAAAGAAACCGAAAAACGGCTGACCGAATTGCTTGGGGAAATAGAAGGTCGCAAGGAACACGCATATGCCGCCGCTACCTATAAGGATGTCCCTGCGCTGAAAGAGATTGTGCGACTTGTAGAGGAACAGTTGGCCGGGGACTCTGACGAATCTACTTATGTTGATAGCATCGCCGTTTTAGGATACGTAGCCGACCGCTACGATAGTTTGGGGCGCTATGCGGTGTCAGCAAAGTTTTATAACCAAATTCTCAACTTGGCGCTGACACGGAAACAGCAATACGGCACGGATACCGATGGCATTGACGGGTATCTGTATGCCGCCTTGCAAGCAAGAAATTTTTATATTGATGATGACTGCGATGATCTTGCCGGCATTGCGACAGAACTTATGAATGCCGGTGATGCCGAGCGGATCCTAAACGAACGAAAAGAACGACGTCGCTCGCTGAAACACGATCCTGTTGAAATGCGTGATGAATACCTTGCGGTTATTGATGAAATCGAAGAAAAAGTCGAAAAGAGCCGCACAACTTACGGACACGGCTCCTGTTTTGAGGTATGGTCGCTAAAAAAATCCTATCTTTTGGAGCACGATATCGAGTGGCAAACGCCCTCTGAATTAAATCCGCGGGTTCTTTTTGATTAATAATAATGAGGTGACATTTATGGATAAATATTTGTTAGTAATGCAATGGGACTATGAATACGACAAGGAAAGCACTTGGTTTGATGAGGATAGCGGCGAAAAGCGATACGAATTAGTAGAGGGCGCCCAGTATCCTCTACCCCACGAAGATAAGATAAAAGTTGAAATCCGCTCGGTTACACAGGAAGGTGACACCGTCAAAGCCGAAGTGTACGTTGACCATCATACTGTTACGGTTGTGAGTGGACAGGAACCTGTAATCGCACACGCAAGCAACAGTTATTCGGTTGCCGGCGACTCGGTTCACGAAAGCTGGTGTCTCAAGTTTACCATTGAGAAGGAATAAAGATACTGTTAATAAGAAAAATTTGCTCCGTTAGGAATGCAGAATTTACTGCGCTCCCAACGGGGCTTTTTTATTTTACACCTTATTTATCCCTTGTTTATTCAATTCTTTTTTATATCAAGGAAAACGAATGATATTTCCAGTGAGCCGCCGATATATCACAATTTTGCTTTAATTATAAAACAAGTCTTAAGGAATCTTAAAAAATCCTAAAGTTCACAAAATGTTTACAAACTGCAAAAAGTAGCATTTTTCGTCCTATAACAACCTATAACATTTAATAAACGCAAATAATCGCATTTTTCGTAATTTGACAATTGAATAAACATATGCTAAAATAACTATGGTTTTATTAAATAGGGTGAAACGAAAAGGTTATTCGTTTCTTTGTCAGCTAGTAACTGGCAACGGATTTTCCGAGTGAAAATCTGCCATAAGCAGGAGTGTATTAAAAAGATAACGAAAATGCAATGTACTGTAAAGGTATAGTTGCACTTGTTAGCTATGCTATACTCCTGTGTATAGGATAAGGCAAAAGAGCAACAAGTGAGCACTTACCTTTCGGGGTAGGTGCTTTTTGTTATCTTTTGCCTTCTTTTTATGTTTTGTTCTCCGGCAAGTGACGGGAACAAGATAAACGCATAAAGGAAGGTGGTTCAAAATGATTTTGTTTGAAAACACAGGAAGTTATTTGCGCCAAAGGTTTGGTGCCGAGTGCTACTGTCTGAGTTCTGCGACGGACTGAGAATCACTAGTAGAGAACCCTTTGAAGTTAAGGCATAACTTCATCAGCCGATGCTCTAAGGCTGATTATCCGTAGGACCAAAGAACGGGAAATACGGAACTAAAGAGCTATCGCTGTTACGGCAACGGACATGGTGATATATTAAATGGGCATCACGCAATGTAAGTGACCTATTACGTTGCCCGGTTTTATGATTACCCGTAATTAATCAGAACCCACTTTCACGCAGTGGTCTGAAGAAGGTAAGTAGGAAAAGCCGTGATATACAAAGCCCTTCACAAAGGCGATGAGAATTTATGAGTGCGGATAGCAGAGCCGTTACGAAACAAGGATTGTTCGACTGCGAACCTGATTTCACTTATAACAGTGTTTGTGAACGAAAATAAGTGCATAACGACGGATTGGATTCAGCCTAAGTTATTGACGAAAATTTATAGAATCCACGACGTTTGAGAGTTTCGTCGTAAAATAAAACTGCTCAAGCGGTGGTGCTACCGTCCTTTAAGGGAAATGACGGTTCCTTAAGGGAATTGCATACGAAGTTTCCGGGATTTAATCGGTAATGAAAATCCCCGCCGAACGAGTTGTTTAGTCTCGGCTGGGCTGAAATGCCTTGCACTCGGCGTAGCGTCAGCAAGCAATACAAGGTTGTTTGCACTCTTGAACTACAAGAGAACACGCACGGAAAATCTATTAATCTTGCGTTGAAGAAAAATAGATTAAGCCAAGTACTAACCTTATTTTACAGCAGAATAACAGAACAGAATTTTCTTTTCGATATGATTTATGACCGTCTCTTCGAGAGTATATGATTTACTTTTCGAGAGAAAGTTGCACCTGCGCCAAGACAAAACTTGGACAAGATTAAAGCTTTTCGGCTCTCTGCAAGTTGTCATTCGTGTAATGAATGACAAGCTGCAGGAAGCCGAAGAAGATAATGATGAAACTCAAGAAGCAGGTGCTATGACTATCATTTCTATGATGATAGATGGCTGTCCTTTTGAAATGATTTATGACTCTCTTTTTGGGAGCCGAGCCGTTTCTATTGGACGAAGTCAGATAGAAACGGCTCGGAGACGCAGTCGGAGAGCCGAGATTAGCAGGGCATAATACCCCGCGTCAAAGAAGAATCA
>JAZQIW010000079.1:0-3721 GCA_045541355.1 Eubacteriales bacterium
AGACATTCTTGCTTAATTAAATAAGTAATAAAATATATAAAATGAAAATTAAAATCAAAAACTCTCAATAATTTCCAAAAAACTGTTGACTTATGAAATTAAAAAATGTATAATGTATGCTATAAGCGACTTTTTGTGAAAAAAGAAAGGAAGAAACTTAATGAAAAACAGCGTATGTTCATTTGTGCTTGTGCTGTTGTGCATTGTTCTTACGGTAACAATGGCATTTTACGGCGTAAGTGAAATCGGTCTTAAGAGCGTCCTTGATGATGACGCAATCAATAAGGGCCTTGACCTTGTAGGCGGCTCGTCAGTAACATATCAGGCTATTCCCGACGAAAGCCAGGAAGACTTTGATATGAATACAGCTCTCGAAACGGTTGAAATGATGCTCCGTCAGAGACTCGACACACTCGGCTATTCCGAAGGTACAATAGCAAGAGTCGGCACAGATCAGATAAGAATTGAAATTCCCGGTATTGATAACCCTGAAGAAGCGGTAAGAACTCTCGGTTCTACTGCAAAGCTTGAATTCAGAGATTCCGACGGAAATGTTCTTTTTGAAGGCGATGCAGTTAAGGAAGCAGTAGCGAGCTACGGCGATACAGGAAAGGGCATCGGACAGGAATATTTCGTATCCCTCTCCTTCACAAATGAAGGCAGAAAGCTTTTTGCAGATGCTACACAGGCAGCAGCCGCACGTAAGACAGAGGATAAGAACTATATTGATATTTACCTTGATACAGAATGTATTTCCCATGCATCTGTTGATGAAAGAATTGACAGCGATTCATGTATCATTTCCGGCTCCTTCACACAGGAGGATGCGGTAACACTTGCTGAACTTATTTCGGCGGGTAAGCTTCCCGTTGAGCTTGAAGAAATCGAGCTTCGCCATGTTGGTGCAACACTCGGTACAAACGCACTTTCTTCCAGCCTTACAGCAGGTCTTATAGGTATTATCCTTGTAATGATATTTATGATTCTTGTATACAGACTTCCCGGTTTTGTATCTGCAATCGGTCTTGTAGGCTATATTGCAGTATTCGCAATCCTCGTAGTATACTTCAGAGTAAACCTTTCACTTCCCGGTATTGCAGGTATCATCCTCACAATCGGTATGGCGGTTGACTCCAACGTAGTTATCTACGAAAGAATTAAGGAAGAACTCCGTGCAGGTAAGAGCGTAAGAGCAGCGGTTAAGGGCGGCTTTAAGGGCGCAACAAGCGCAATTCTCGACGCTAATGTTACAACAATAATCGCAGCAGTTGTGCTTCTCTACTACGGCGTAGGTGCTGTATACGGATTTGCACTTACACTTCTCATTGGTACACTCGTATCCCTCTTCATGGCACTCGTTGTTACAAGAATACTTCTTACATCTCTTGCTAACATGGGCGTCGGTGCTTGGATTATGGGTGCTAAAGCCAAGAAGAATGCAGACTAATAGGGAGGTGCAGAGATAATGAAATTCAGTTTTGTTAAAAGTAGAAAAGTATTCTTTGCAATTGCCCTTGTAATGGTTGTTGCAACATTGGTAAGCGTATTTGCAGTAGGCTTTAACCTCGATATCGAGTTTGTCGGCGGTACAGAGCTTACATTTGACCTTGATAAGAAGGTTGAAAAGGCTGATGAAGATCAGATTGAAAAGCTCGTTGTTGACATTGTAGGTAATGAAAACTACTCCTCACTCAGAGTTGTCGGTGACAATAAAGACCAGGTAGTAGTAAGAACAAAGATTGTTGATACGGAAACAGACTATGCCGCACTCGGTGCATCCATTGATGAAGCAGTAAAGGCGCTTTATCCCGAAGCATCCGTTGTTTCCTCGGCAGAAAATAAGGTTGTTTACAGCATTCCCGTAGCGGAGGCTGAAGAAGCGGTTGAAGAAACCGAAGAAACAGCAGAAGAAGCTGCTGAAGAAACCGAAGAGACTGCTGAAGAGGCAGAAGCGGAAGAAGAAACAGTTGATGCAACTGCCATCAGAAGTGCAGTAGCAGAGCTTGTTTACTCCTGCGATGTTGAAGAAAACGAAGAAGGAAACTTCGTTATCACATATGAACCCAACAGCGAAGTAAGCGTTCTTCGTGAAAAGATTGCAGACGGCGTAAATGAACTTTATCCCTTCCCTGAAGGCTCTGAAGAAACAACACGCCTTGATTCTACAAACACAGTAAGCGCAGAAGTAAGTACAACACTTAAGAAGTCTGCAATTACAGCAACCCTCGTTGCTATCCTTCTCATGCTTGTGTATATCGCAATCAGATTTGAAGGCAGAGCATCTCTTGCAGCGGTTGTATGTCTTGCACATGACGTTATTGTAATGCTTCTTGCATATATTGTGTTCCAGATTCCCGTAGGCTCTACAATCATCGCTGCCATCCTTACAATTCTCGGTTACTCCATCAACGCAACAATCGTTGTATTCGACAGAGTAAGAGAAAATATCAAGTCAAAGCCCGGTGCAGGCTTTGAAGAAAATGTAGACAGCGCAGTTAAGTCTACTCTCTGGCGTTCACTCAATACAACAATCACAACACTTCTCACAATCGGCCTTATCTATATCATGGGTGTAACTTCTATCAAGAACTTTGCACTTCCTCTTATCATAGGTATTGTATCCGGTGCATTCTCCTCCATCTGCCTGTCGGGTAACATCTGGTATGTTCTTAAGACAGCAGGTAAGAAGAATAAGTAATTCTTAAAAGTTTAAAACGCCGCTTTTGTAAGCGGCGTTTTTTTGTTGATTAAAAAAGCATATTTTGTATAAAAAAGGACTGCCGTAAAAAAGCAGTCCTTTAGTCGTCTGTTTCTATGAGCTTTGAAGCCTTAACTCCAAGTGCCTTTGCTATGGTAAATAAAGCCTTTACCGAAGGACAGTAGGGAAGGTTGGGACTTTCGAGCTGACTTATGTATGAAAGGGTAAGACCTGTGTATTCCGCAAGCTCAGCCTGTGTCATTCCTGCTTTTCTTCGGTAGTAGCCTATTTTTATTCCAATCTCCAAAAGTATCCCCTTGTATTCATTGTCATTTATCATACTTCACTCACCTTGTAATTTTTTATGTCATATATATTATAAACTCTTGACAATTAAATTATAACTTGATATAATTGAGTTAATACTCAGTATCAGTGAGTAAAATACGCAAATTCGTGAGTAAAGCACGAAATGAATAAAGGAGATATAAAAATGAAAAAACTGCTTATTACGGCTTTGATGCTTGCTGCAGCTCTTTCTGTCATGGCTTTTGCCATGCCAAATGCATCTGTAACCGTTGATACGGCAAACGAGTCTGTGGTTTGCGAAAGCTTTGATGAAAAGGCTGAAATTCTTTCCATATCGGGAAGCGGAACGGTTACCGACCCCTTCTTGGTTGTTACAGAGGAAGACCTCATGCTTGTAAGCGACTTTCCCGACTGTCACTTCAAGCTCTTAAACGATATTGTCCTTACCTCTAACGACTGGGAACCCCTTTGCGTTCTCACGGACCCTTTCTCGGGTACGTTTGACGGTGATGGATATACAATTTCAAACTTGAAAATCACAAAAAACAGATTGGGCACTAACAATGAAAACGGACTTTTCTCCGTGAACTCGGGTATAATTAAGAACCTTAATGTAGAAACAAGCTCTGCCGGTATTACAGGCTGTGCTGTGTATGTCGGTGTTCTTGCAGGTGACAATAAAGGCACAATTCAGAACTGTACTGTGTCCGGAAA
>JAZQIW010000080.1:0-9751 GCA_045541355.1 Eubacteriales bacterium
ACAGAGCCTAAAATAAAGATTTACTACAGCATCAAGGAAGCCGACAAAAACATGGCGGAAGCAAGACTCTTAAAGGTAAAGACAGAAATAAAATCAAAACTCGGACTTGAATAAAGGAGAAAATCAAAATGGCAGTTATGACACCTATTCTAAAATCGTCCCCCGTAATCAAAAGATACCAAAACAACCCCATTCTTTCAAAGTCGGATATCCCTTATGATGCAACGCTTATATTCAACGCAGGCATTGCAAAATATTGCGGAAAGTATGTTATGATTTTCCGAGATGACATGGGTTTTACCGATGAGCTTCCCCGTTTCGGCGGAACTCACCTCGGACTTGCCACAAGCGATGACGGAATCAAGTGGGATGTTGCCCCCGCGCCCTTTATGTCAAAGGAGCAGATGGAAACCGATGAAATCATGCGCTACTATGACCCGAGACTAAGTGTTGTTGACGGTGAGCTTTATATGTGCTTTGCTGTTGACACAAACCACGGCATACTCGGCGGCATAGGTAAAATCCGCGATGACCTTTCGGGAATGGATGTTCTTACCATGACAACACCCGACAACAGAAACATGGTGCTTTTCCCTGAAAAAATCGGCGGACTTTATACAAGGCTTGAACGCCCGATGCCGGTCTATTCAAGAGGCAAAGACCGCTTTGACCTGTGGCTCAGTCAATCTCCCGACATGAGGTTCTGGGGTAACAACAAACTTGTTCTCGGTGTTGAAAACGTGCCCTATGCCAATGACAAAATCGGTCCTGCGGCACCGCCCATAAAGACGGAAAAGGGATGGCTTACCACATTCCATGCCGTTGATATTGACGATACAAGAGGTAAAAACGGCTGGGAACCAAAGTGGACAAAGAGATACACGGCAGGCATCATGCTCCTTGACCTTGAAGACCCTTCAAAGGTAATCGGCATGAGTAAAGAACCTCTTATTGCACCCGAAGTTCCTTATGAAACAGACGAGGGCTACAGAACAAATGTAATTTTCCCCGGCGGTATGCTCCTTGAGGACAACGGCGAAGTTAAGATTTACTACGGCGCGTCGGATGCAGTCGAATGCCTCGCAACTGCTGACGTTAATGACCTTCTTAAGCTTTGCCTTGATAAAAAGTAAAGGTACAAACGGTCTGGTTTTTCCACCTTTTCTTTAGAAAAAGAAAAGGTTCGCCAAAAGAAACCGCAATTTCAACTTTTCTTTTTGGGGTTTAATCAAAACGCAATATTCTCGATTAAAGTGATTCGCTGATGTCAAAAGGCATCAGCGAATTTGCTTTTTTGTTACTTTTTGAGTGGGCGTTTTTACTTAATTTCCCAAATCTTTGATTTGGTTGAAATTTAGTACGCCCGATGGTGTGAGTACTTTTGTCGATACAAAAGTACGCCTCGCTGTCCGCAGACAGCAAAACTCCTGCCAAACAAAAAGTAACTTAAAAAGAAACTAAAAAAACAAAAAATCGAAAAAAATAAAAAAACTCTTGACAAATTAATAACAGGGTTGTATAATAAGCGTTGACTGAAAACTGTAATTGTGTATTTATGCGCAAAAATATAGTATTTCAGAAAAAAACTTATTGAAAGGAGTTGCGGTATGCCAACATTTAACCAGTTAGTCAGAAAAGGACGTGAACAGGTTACTTACAAGTCTAAGTCTCCTGCACTTCAGAAGGGTCTCAACACCCTTACAAAGAAGGCGACAGACCAGAGTGCACCTCAGAAGAGAGGCGTTTGCACAAAGGTTTCCACAAAGACACCTAAGAAGCCTAACTCTGCTCTTAGAAAAATTGCAAGAGTTCGTCTTACCAACGGTATTGAAGTTACTTCCTATATCCCCGGTATAGGTCATAACCTTCAGGAACACTCTGTTGTTCTTATCCGTGGCGGTAGAGTAAAGGACCTCCCCGGTGTACGTTACCATATTATCCGTGGTACACTCGATACACAGGGCGTTGCAAAGAGAAACCAGTCTCGTTCCAAGTACGGCGCAAAGCGCGAAAAGAAGGCTGCAAAGTAAGCTTTCGTATTCAAAGCGAAAAAATTTAATTGGTTAGTATTACAGAGGTAACCGCAATCATATAGATGGTGGTACTGCCTCAGGTAAGTGCTGACGGAATAGGTAATCTCATTTCGAGTACCTGTGAATTCATTTTATGTGAAGGAGGGAATTACAGTGCCTAGAAGAGGTAACGTACCCAAGAGAGACGTACTGCCCGATCCTATGTACAATTCAAAGCTCGTAACAAAGCTTATCAACAACATTATGTACGACGGTAAAAAGGGTGTCGCTCAGAAGATAGTATATGATGCATTTGCAATCATCAATGAAAAAGTAGGAGATCCTCTGGAAGCATTCCAGAAGGCTCTTGAAAACATCATGCCCGTTCTTGAAGTTAAGGCTCGCAGAGTCGGCGGTTCAACTTATCAGGTTCCGATTGAAGTAAGACCTGAAAGAAGACAGACCCTCGGTCTCAGATGGCTCACAACTTATTCAAGAGCAAGAGGCGAAAAGAAGATGGCTGAACGTCTTGCAGGCGAGATTATGGATGCATGCAACGGCGTAGGTTCTGCTGTAAAGAAGAGAGAAGATACTCATAAGATGGCAGAAGCTAACAAGGCTTTCGCACATTACAGATATTAATTTCGCGCTGCATATGGCAGCAGAAGGAATCTGTAAAAGGACAAGCAGTCCTATTCTAAATAAAATAAGGAGAAAATTCCATGTCGAGAAGTTGTCCTCTTGAGCGTACCAGAAATATTGGTATCATGGCTCATATAGACGCCGGTAAAACAACAACTACTGAACGTATTTTGTATTACACCGGTAAAACTCATAAGATGGGTGAAACCCACGACGGCGGCGCTACAATGGACTGGATGGAACAGGAGCAGGAAAGAGGTATTACAATTACCTCCGCTGCAACAACCTGTTTCTGGGAAGGTGAGCAGAAGCAGTACCAGCCCCACAGAATCAACATCATCGATACCCCCGGTCACGTTGACTTTACAGTAGAAGTTCAGCGTTCACTCAAGGTACTTGACGGTTCTGTAACAGTACTTTGCGCCAAGGGCGGTGTTGAACCTCAGTCTGAAACCGTATGGCGTCAGGCTGATGAATATAAGGTTCCCCGTATGGCATACGTTAACAAGATGGATATCATGGGTGCAGACTTCTACCGAGTTGTAGATATGATGCACGAAAGACTCCGCGCAAACGCTGTGCCGATTCAGCTTCCTATTGGTGCTGAAGACAAGTTCAAGGGTATCGTAGACCTCGTTAAGATGAAGGCATATATCTTCACAAATGACCTCGGTACCGACATTCAGGAAACAGAAATTCCTGATGACATGAAGGATAAGGCAGAAGAGTACAGAGCTGCACTTTTGGAGCACGTTGCTGAAACAGACGAAGAATTGCTCGAGAAGTATCTTGGCGGCGAAGAACTCACAATCGACGAAATCAAGGGCGCAATCAGAAAGTCCACTATCGACAATACAATGGTTCCCGTTGTATGCGGTACTTCCTATAAGAACAAGGGCGTTCAGATGCTCCTCGATGCCATCGTAGATTTCATGCCTTCACCTCTCGACGTTCCCGCGGCTGAGGGTATTGACCCCACACTTCCCGAGGACGAAGAAGATAATAAGATTACAAGAGAATCTGATGACAGCGCACCTTTCGCAGCTCTTGCGTTCAAGATTGCCACAGACCCCTTCATCGGTCGTCTTTGCTTCATCAGAGTATATTCCGGTTCTATCACAGCAGGCTCCACAGTTTATAACACAAACAAGAAGAGCCGTGAAAGACTCGGACGTATCGTGCTTATGCACGCAAACCACAGAGAAGACGTAGATACAATTTACGCAGGTGATATTGCAGCGGTTATCGGTATTAAGAACACAACTACCGGTGATACACTCTGTGATGAAAACCATCCTGTTGTGCTTGAATCCATGACCTTCCCTGAACCCGTTATCAGAGTTGCTATCGAGCCTAAGACAAAGGCAGGTCAGGAAAAGATGGGTATCGCTCTTGCGAAGCTCGCTGAAGAAGACCCCACCTTCAAGGCTTATACAGACGAAGAAACAGGCCAGACAATTATCGCAGGTATGGGTGAGCTTCACCTCGAAATCATCGTTGACAGACTTCTCAGAGAATTCAAGGTAGAAGCTAACGTTGGTCAGCCTCAGGTTTCCTATAAGGAAGCTATCACAAAGAGCGCTGATGTTGATATGAAGTATGCACGTCAGTCCGGTGGTAAGGGTCAGTACGGTCACGTTAAGATTACAGTTGAGCCCAACGAGCCCGGCGCAGGCTACACCTTTGAAAACAAGGTTGTCGGCGGTGCTATTCCCAAGGAATACATTCCTGCTGTTGATGCAGGTATCCAGGGCGCAATGACAAACGGTGTTCTTGCAGGCTATAACGTAGTTGACCTTAAGGTTACACTTTATGACGGTTCTTACCATGAAGTCGACTCTTCTGAAATGGCGTTTAAGATTGCCGGTTCCATGGCTCTTAAGGAAGCCCTCAGAAAAGCAGGCTCAGTTCTTACAGAACCTGTTATGAAGGTAGTTGTAGTTGCTCCCGACGATTACACAGGCGTAGTTATCGGTGACATCAACTCCCGCCGCGGTCAGATTCAGGGTATGGATCCTATCTCCGGCGGTCAGCAGATTCGTGCATTCGTACCTCTTGCAAATATGTTCGGTTATGCAACAGACCTCCGTTCTAACACACAGGGCCGCGGTACCTACGTAATGGAACCCAGCCACTATGAACAGGTGCCCAAGAGCGTAGCTGATACAATTATCGCTGCAAGAGCAAAGAAGGACTAATTAAAATCCCGCGAACTTTTGTCGGACGAATGGGTGTTCAATATGAATAATGTGTAAATTTCATGTAGTTTTGTATTGACACTTTCGCCCGATTTGGTATAATCATACTTGAACTAAAAAAATATTTACTTTTAGGAGGAAACTCAAAATGGCAAAGGCTAAATTTGAAAGAACCAAGCCCCATGTAAACATTGGTACAATCGGTCACGTTGACCACGGTAAGACAACTCTTACAGCAGCTATCACAAAGACACTTTCTCTCTACAACGGTAGTGAAAAGCTCGCTTACGACCAGATCGACAACGCTCCCGAAGAAAGAGCAAGAGGTATCACAATCAACACAAGACACGTTGAATATGAAACAGATACTCGTCACTATGCACACGTTGACTGCCCCGGCCACGCTGACTACGTTAAGAACATGATCACAGGTGCTGCTCAGATGGACGGCGCTATCCTCGTTGTTGCTGGTACAGACGGTCCTATGCAGCAGACAAGAGAACACATCCTTCTTGCAAGACAGGTTGGTGTTCCTGCACTCGTAGTATTCCTCAACAAGTGCGACCTCGTTGATGACGACGAGCTCCTCGACCTCGTTGAAATGGAAACAAGAGACCTTCTCTCTTCCTACGACTTCCCCGGCGATGATCTTCCTATCGTTAGAGGTTCCGCAAGAGCAGTTCTTGATGCTCCCGATGATCTTTCCGATCCCGCATATGCATCTGTTCTCGAGCTCATGAAGCAGGTTGACGAATATATTCCTACTCCCGACAGAGCTTCTGACCTTGACTTCATCATGCCCGTAGAAGACGTATTCTCTATCTCCGGTAGAGGTACAGTTGCAACAGGTAGAGTTGAAAGAGGTACAGTTAAGATGGCTGATGAAGTTGAAATCGTTGGTCTTAAGGAAACAAAGAAGACAACTATCACAGGTATCGAAATGTTCCACAAGATGATGGATTCTGCTGAAGCAGGTGACAACATCGGTGCTCTTCTCAGAGGTATCGCAAAGAACGAAGTAGAAAAGGGTCAGGTTCTTGCTAAGCCCGGTTCTATCAAGCCCCAGACAAAGTTCGAAGGTCAGGTTTACGTTCTTACAGAAAAGGAAGGCGGACGTCATAAGCCCTTCTTCTCCAATTACAGACCTCAGTTCTTCTTCAGAACAACTGACGTTACAGGTATCATCACTCTTCCCGACGGCGTTGAAATGTGCAACCCCGGTGACAACGTTAACATGAACGTTGAGCTCATCGTGCCCATCGCTATGGAAGAAGGTCTCCGTTTCGCTATTCGTGAAGGCGGCAGAACAGTTGGTTCCGGTGTCGTTTCCAAGATCTTTGGTTAATTGATACTTTAAATCAATAAATTCCGCAAGGGCGGTTTAGATGGGAAGCCGTAAGGCTTCCCATCGTTCATATAATGAAATTATCTTTCAGGGCAGGGAGAGTTTCCCTACCGGCGGTATAGTCCGAGAGCGATGATGAATCGTTGATTTGGTGAAATTCCAAAACCGACAGTATAGTCTGGATGAAGAGAAGATACATTATCAGATTCATGCTATTTTTGCCTTGACAAGTGTTTGTTTGTCAGGGATTTTTCTTTTTTAGACCTCTGAAAGAACAAAAAACGGTGGAAAACATATTGTTTTTATCCACAACATCCACATTTTAGTTTGATGAAATGTGAAAAACATCGGGTACTACTGCAAAAAAACACGAAAACAAGTGCTTTTTCATGTGGAAAACTCGGTGGAAATTGGTGGAAATCCAAAACAAGCTTGTGGAAAACCATGTGTAGAACAGAAAATCCGATAGTTGAAATCAAAGAAAAGAGGTTTTTATATGAAAAGTAAAGCAAAAGCGATAACCTTGGTGGGAATACTTGCCGCCATGTCGTCAGTGCTGTATATTTTTCCCACATTTCCGATATTTCCTGTATTTCCGTGGCTGGAGATAGATTTTGCCGACGCACCTGCACTTCTTGCATCGGTGACGGTGTCGCCGCTTGCAGGCGGGGCGATTGTGCTGATAAGAAACACCGTTCACGTAATGTTCGGAAGCAGCACAGGAACGGTCGGGGAGCTTTCAAACTTTATGATAAGCTTTATGTTTGTGGTAAGTGCGGGATTTATTACTTTTCTAAAGTCAAAGAAACGATTGCCGTCGGTACGACAGGTTGTTTTTGCCCTTCCTCTTGCGGCGGCAGTACAGGTGACGGTCGCAACCGTGGTTAACAAGTATATAATGATTCCGCTTTACGGCATCAGCTTTGAACAGGGCCCCGGCTACTATATTTTCTACGGCGTTATTCCCTTTAATCTTATAAAGGTATCCATAAACTGCATCATTTTTGTGCTGATTTATCGTTTTGTTGTACCCAGAATTAAGAAATATTTGTAGTGTTTAACACGATGTAACGAAAAGTTTATATTTTATTTAATATATAACTGTGAATTTCAATAAAAATATGATATAATGTCAGCAAGGTATCGGGGCTATGCCTTGACACCTGTATGATAATAATATGGAGGTGTATTTTAATGGCATACGTAATTACAGACGCTTGCATCGGTTGCGGTGCATGTGCAGCAGAATGTCCTGTTGACGCTATCAGCGAAAAGGACGGAAAGTACGAAATCAATAAGGACGATTGCATCGACTGCGGTTCTTGCGCAGCTGCTTGCCCTGTTGAAGCTCCCGTTGCTGAATAATTCTTTGGTTTTTCCAATCTCACAGCAACAAGAATATTTGAAACGTTCGCCCGTGTCTTTTTTGACATGGGCGGATTTTTTTGGTTACAAACAGCCGGGTTTTTCCACCTTTTCTTTAGAAAAAGAAAAGGTTCGCCAAAAGAAACCGTGATGGGAACATTTCTTTTTGGGTTTTAACCCAAAAGTAATATTCTCGATTGCAGCGATTCGCCGATGTCAAACGACGACGGTCTGTATTCATATTCTAATAGCTACATACCTTGACAAAATATACCATTAAGTGTTACAATCAATAAAAACAAACATTTGAATAACTAAACATTTTAAACATAACAGGAGGAAACAAAATGAAAAAAACATTGATGCTCTTGGTGTTTGCAATGCTTTCACTCTGCATGGTGATGAATGTATTTGCAGCCCCTGTCGGCTCAGACTCGGTTGAAATGGCGGATGAGATAACACTTTCTGAAATCTCTCCCGACTCGGCAGAGCTTATGGGAACTTACGGTGATTTATCTTACAGCATTTCAAACGGAGAGGTTACTATTACCGGCTGTGATTCATCGGAAACCTCAGTAGTGATACCTGAAACAATTGCAGGCTATCCCGTGACAATAATTGGCGATTATGCGTTTTGTTATTGCACAAGCCTCACAAGCATAACCATCCCCGACAGCGTAACGAGCATTGGCGAATTTGCGTTCAATGGATGTACACGCCTAACAAGCATAACCATCCCCGACAGTGTAACGAGCATTGGTGATTGGGCGTTCCAGGAATGTACACGCCTAACAAGCATAACCATCCACGACAGCGTGACGAGCATTGGCAATGGGGCGTTCAGTTTTTGCTCAAGACTTCAAAGTGTGACCGTCCCGGCCAGCGTAACGAGCATTGGCGATTGGGCGTTCTCTTATTGCACAAGCCTTACAAGCATAACCATCCCCGACAGCGTGACGAGCATTGGCGAGGATGCGTTCTATAATTGCGAAAGCCTTACAAGCGTAGACCTTGGTAACAGCGTAACGAGCATTGGCGATGAGGCGTTCTGTTATTGCACAAGCCTTACAAGCATAACCATACCCGACAGCGTGACGAGCATTGGTGGTTATGTGTTCGATCTTTGCACAAACCTTACAAGTATAACAGTTGACGAGAACAACGAACACTATTCAAGTGATGAAAGAGGAGTTCTTTTCAATAAAGATAAGACTGTTTTGATTCAATATCCAATTGGCAATACTGCTACAAATTATGTTATCCCCGACAGCGTGACGAGTATTGGCAATTCTGCGTTCTATTGGTGCACAATCCTTACAAGCATAACCATCCCCGACAGCGTGACGAGCATTGGCGAGCATGCGTTCTATGGTTGCGAAAGCCTTACAAGCATAATCATCTCCGACAGCGTGACGAGCATTGGTAAGTGTGCGTTCTCATATTGCACAAGCCTTAGAAGTATAACAGTTTGCGAGAACAACGAATACTATTCAAGTGATGAAAAAGGCGTTCTTTTTAATAAAGGCAAGACGGCTCTGTTTCAATATCCGGCCGGCAATGATGCTACAAATTATGTAATCCCCGCCAGCGTTACGAGCATTGGCGACAGTGCGTTCTCAGGTTGCACAAGCATTACAAGTATAACCATTCCTGATGGCATGTGGAGCATTGGCGTCGATGCGTTCTCTGGTTGTAAAAAGCTTTCAAGCATAGTCATTCCCGACAGCGTGTGGGGTATTGGTTTCTTGGCTTTCAGAGATTGTATAGACCTTGAAATAGCAATAATTCACAGCAGAGATGTTGATTTTGATGGATATGTGTTCGACAATTGTCCAAATCTCACTCTATACGGTTACACGGATTCGACAGCTGAAACCTATGCATATGATAATGACATCCCCTTTGTTGCGCTTGACGGCGAATGCAGTCACCGCTTTGGCGATTGGATAATTGAAAAAGATGCAACCTGTACAGAAGACGGTGAAAAATTCAGAGTATGCCTTGTATGCTACCATGAAGATAGCGAAATCATTCCCGCAACAGGCAGTCACAGCTTCGGTGGTTGGATAGTAGAAAGAGAACCCACAGCTGATAACGCAGGTCTTAAATACAGAGCTTGTTCTGTTTGCGGTGAAAGAGAAGAACTCGAAATAGCACCGAATACACCCATAATAAAGCTCAGTGTTGCA
>JAZQIW010000081.1:0-3786 GCA_045541355.1 Eubacteriales bacterium
TCTTTAAAGAGCCGCTCTGTACCCTTGTGACATATATTTTACCGCCGTCATAGTCAACAACATTTGCGGTGTCGATAATACCCACAAAAATAGGATCGGGTGTTTTTACGTATCTGCTCTGTACCTTACTTCCAAGGGCATCGGTTACTTCACAATAAAAGCTTTCTTCAAGATAAGGATTATCAAGGCTGAAGGTGAATTCAAGTGCATCCGTTTCTACACCGTCAACATATTCGCTGTTATTTAAAGGTGCATCGCCGTATCTCGCATCCCGCTTATACCACTGATAGCTGTAAGGCTGTTTACCGCCTGTGGGTACTGTCCAATAAATTACCTTTTCGCCTTCATCCGCATTCTGCTTATACACAGGCTGACCTGAAATGCCAAGCTCAGGGTACATATCGGGTGTTTCTACTACCTCGCTGTCATCGACCACAGGCTCGTTGTTTTCCTTTTCCGCCTCTTTTTCCGTTTCCTTGTCAGGCTTTCCTGACGGTTTTGTTTCGGATTCCTTTTCGGTTTCCTTCTCGGATTCCTTTTCGGTTTCCTTTTCATTTTCTTTTTCGGGCTCCTTATCGGTCATATCGGTTTTGCCCATATTGAACCACACGCGTTTATTCTCGTTCATCATTCGTGTGACAATTGCCGCAACCTCGCTGCGTTTGATATTATCAAGCGGCTTACAGTTATGCTCGGCGTCTACTCCCTGAAGGATTCCTGCACGGTACAGCTTATACACACCTTGGGCATAGGCACCGGACGAAGGAACGTCGGGTATTGAATCATCCGGCACATTATTTATCTGTCTTAGTGCCTCATCGGGAAGAGCTTTGGCAAATATTTCCATATACCCCTCCCTTGTTGCGTTATCGTTATAGGAATAGGCATCGGCTTTTTCGACCGTAATGATTTTTTTATCAACACAATACTCAATATACGGCTGATACCAAGGTGTGCCTCCGTTAATTGACACATTACCCTCGGTATAAAGCTGGTGCATACAAGCCGCAAGCTTTATCGCTTCGGCATATGTAAGATTATCGTCAGGCTTATACTCGGTTTCTGTCTTACCGTTGACAATGCCGATTTCAACAGCACCTTTTACGTCGTCATAGTACCACGCATCCTCCGGAACGTCAGTAAACTGCAATGCCGAAGCAGATACCGACATAATGGCAAGGGTGAAAATCAAGCATAAAAATCTCTTCATGGCCTTTTTGTCCTTTCCTTGACTAAAAGGATATTTTATGATATAATTAACTTATAAAAATCATCGGGGCGGTCTTTGTCATCGTTGGCGCGACTTCAAGGACTGCGTGAAAGCTCTATCCCTTCACCACGAGAGCCCCGACTTTGCAAAAAACAGTACGATTTATTCTCGCTTTTCCTACTGCAATTACATTATAATGCAGCGGACACCAAAACGCCCCACTCCAAACAGAGATTTTAGTGTGGGAAAAGTCACTTTTTTTCCGAAAAAGGGTGGGATGTGGTGTGGGATTTGTTTTTTGCAGGTATTTAACGGCATATGATCTTTGAAGGGGATATAATTATGAAAAAATATGGCGTCTATCTTCCATTGCTTACAGCCATGTATTTTTTAACAGGGTGCAGTACCATTGGAAACAAATCCACAAGCATGTCGGTAATCTACGGTGTGACTTCGGTTTTGTCATTCATTTTATTGATTGGTTATTGCGGCTTATTAAAAAAGAAGGATCCGTGGTTTTTACTTTTATTTTCATCAGTATTTATTGTAAATACGGGGTATCTTTGTCTATCATTATCGAGGACATTGGAGGAAGCATTGCTTGCAAACCGTATATCCTATCTCGGTTCGGTATTTTTACCTCTGGCAATGCTGATGATTATTTTCAATGTAACAAATTTCAACCACAGCAAATGGCTATCATTCATCACATTCCCGATAACTATATTCGTATTTTTTGTTGCCGCAAGTCCCGGCTACCTTGATATATACTACAAATCGGTGACTCTGAATAATGTTAACGGCGTATCCGTTCTTTGCAAGGAATACGGACCATGGCATTCAATTTACCTATTTTATTTATTGTCATATTTTATTGTTATGATTTGCGCAATCATTCACGCAAAAATCAAAAAAAAGTTAGACTCTCCCGCACATTCGGCTATTCTTTTGATAGCGGTATTTGTAAACATATGTGTATGGCTACTTGAACAGCTGATTGACATTGGGTTTGAATTCTTATCCGTATCCTACATAATAAGTGAATTATTCCTGTTAGGTCTTTATCTTGTAATTCAGGACAACACAAACCTTTTATCGAACACACGGGAGCCTACTGCACCTGACGAGGCACCGCAAACAAGTCCAAAAAGCGGCATCACTGACAGCTCGGCGGAGTTTGTTGAGCACTGCAAATATATTTCCGAAAATCTTCACTCCCTGACACCGACCGAAAAGACTATTTACGGTCTATATCTTGAAGGCAAGGGCACGCGTGAGATTATGAAGGAGCTCGACATTACCGAAAACACACTAAAATACCACAACAAGAACATATACTCAAAGCTCGGTGTCTCATCAAGAAAGCAGCTTTTAGAGTACGCAAGGGC
Organism: Eubacteriales bacterium; assembly: GCA_045541355.1. Taxonomy (GTDB): domain Bacteria; phylum Bacillota; class Clostridia; order Oscillospirales; family CAG-382; genus UMGS1387. Next base: position 2,599 of record JAZQIW010000081.1, read on the forward strand.
GATTCAAGAGGTTGAATAAGAAGACAAAAAAAGACAAGGAACAGCGTTTGCTGTTCCTTTTTTGTTTTATGACATGGTTTTGAAAAGACGTCTAAAAGCTTTATTGATTATTCATTAGTTAAAGCCAGTCAGCGCCGCTCCTGCTGCAAATGCAGCGTCATAGTCGAACAGTAACAAAAAGAAAAGACCACCCGTATCCCGAAGGGATTGGGTGGTCTTTACGAGAGTTTCACTAAAAGGATACCTTTTGATAAGGTATTTACACAAAAAGGACGCCTTTTTGACTACTCCATTTATTCTTTCAATTAGAAAAGTTGTCCCGGAAGTTTCAGTTTTTCTTTATAAGGGAATTTTTTATCAAATTCCTCTGCTTCTTCCTCTGGGAAAAGATATACCTCCGGTGGTCCGTATTCTCCCATTATACCGCTTAAATATCCGGGGATTAACTCTTTGCACAGGAAGAATGATGCGTCAGCACCTTCAGGCAGTCCGTGATAACGGAGTCCAAATTCACTTGCAAAGGTAAATCCACTTTTACCATAGAAGTTAATATTTCCTTCAAAACATACTGCACCAAAGCCAAGTTCGGTAGCTTTCCGGGTTGAATAATCAAGCAGAATTTTACCATAACCTTGTCTTTTAAGCTTTGGTGTAATACAAATAGGACCCATTGTCAGAATCGGAATATTTCTTCCATCATCTGCTTTGATATTTGCTTTTACAAACACATTTTGCCCGATAATTTCGCCATCCTTTTCCATAACAAAATCAAGCTCCTTGACAAAGTCAGGATGCTCTCTGAGCTTTGTTATGAGATAGTGTTCAAGGCATCCTGGGCGGTACACATTCAAAAAAGATTCACGAATCAAATTTTCTACCACAGGGTAATCTTCTTTTCTTTCTGAACGAATAATATAGTCAATTTTACTCATTATTTTTCTCCTCCTGATAATTGTTGACTACAATGTTGGGAGGCTTGTGCGAATATTATTAACACAGCCTCCGGCTATGCTACAATATCCAAGATGTTGTTTTTCTTCAAACAGCAAATCTCCTTAAAATAAAATATATAATCAAGCCTTTCGGCATGATTTCCTATGAAATCAACTTTTCTTGTTATCACTTATGATTTGCAACATTGCTGACAGAATAATATATCATAACAAGTCCACTACTCAATAGTGCACC
>JAZQIW010000082.1:0-3939 GCA_045541355.1 Eubacteriales bacterium
TGTAACTAAAAAAGTAACTTAAAAACTAAAATCACTCTTCAATGTAGTAGCCCATGCCTCTTTTGTTTTTAATAAACTTGGGTTCGGATGGGTTATCCTCGATTTGCTTTCTGAGTCTTGCAACCGTAACGTCGACGGTTCTAACGTCGCCATAATAGTCATCATAGCCCCATACGGCTTCAAGCAAAGCATCCTGTCTAAACTTTTTTCCTCTGTTTTTTGCAAGGAAAACAAGCAGCTCATACTGTTGCTTTGATAGGGAGATTTCCTGACCGTTTTTCTTGACGCTGTAAGCTCCTGTATCAATCTCCAACTCATCAATTCTTATTACATTATCTGCCTTTTCCTCGGGTTGTTTTACAAGCGTTTCGCCCGAAAATCTTCTGATATTGGCTCTGATTCTCGAGGTAAGCTCACCGAGGCTGAAGGGCTTTGTCATATAGTCATCCGCGCCAAGGTCAAGACCGAGAATTTTATCGTTTTCCTCTTCCCTTGCCGTAAGCATAATTATCGGTGTTTCAAGGCGGCTTCTGACTCTTCTGCATATCTCAAAGCCGTCTACCTTGGGAAGCATTACATCAAGAAGTATAAGGTCAAAGGTGCCGGAGAGTGCAAGAGCAAGTCCCTTTTCGCCGTCATTTGCCACCTCTGCCTCATAGCCCTGCTTTATAACATTATAGCGGAGGATTTCAGAGATATCCCTCTCATCCTCGACTATAAGAATTCTCTTTTTCTTCTGTTCCATAATATCCGCTTTCTCCTTAAGCTTATCAAATATTAAGTCGTTGCTTTAGTTATTATACAAAAAAGCCTCATGAATGGCAAAAAATGAAAACTGTTCGTACTTGTTTACAAAATTTGCCACATCTGCCGCATAAAACGGTGTTTTATCCGAGCACCACAAAAGTGCCGTTATATTTGCCGCCGTTTCCTTATCAAAGTTATCGGTTATTGCTGTTTTTAGCTGTCCCGAAACAACAAACGCCTCGGTTTTTCCATCGGGCAGGTCATCGGTTTGTGTGTTTGGAGTAAAGACAAGGTATCCCGCCTTTTTCAGCGTTTGTGCAAGTTCTTTACTGTTCTTATATTCATCGGGAATATCCTCGGGAAGCACACACATTCTTGTCTTTCGCTTTATGACAAGACTTAATGCCTCATTTGCCCTATCAAGTCCCTCAACAAGGCTGTTTGCATATTCTGACGCCGTATTTCCCTCTGCCCTTGCAGTAACAAGTATACCATGCTGTGCAACGTACATTCGTCTTACCGCCGCAGGATATCTCAGCACCTCTGTTCTGTCAAGGCAAAACGATGCCTTTATTCTATATCCGTCAAGGCTTGTGAGAATATAGTCTATATCTCCCTTTGACACATCCCTAAAGCAAAGACCAATGTCTCTTCTTGATATCTTTTCAATGGGATCCTCTGTGTTTTCGCCGCCCGACTGATAGCCGCCGGGGCCTTGCGGTCTCTTGGGAAGAAAGGGGGTAATAAGCTGTTCAAGGGTTTTTGAAGATGTTCCGTCATTTACCCTGAAGGCATATACGCCAAGGGCAGGGTTATCGTAAACCTCATAGGACAGCCCCAGAATTTTACAAACCGTTCTTGCGGGTACATATCTTACCTTATAAAAGTAGTTGGTATTGATTTTCAGAAGGTCTCCGTCATGGGTAGAGGCAAGCCCGCCCTCAACGTCAAAGGAAACGTAATGGTTATTGCGGTTATTTACAATAAAGAAATTCTCCGAGGTTTCGCTATGATTTACCTGTATATAGGAATACAGCATAAAAACCGAAAGCGGCACATACTCAAGTCCGTCTCTGACAACAAGCGGAGTTCTGCTCATATAATTATACGGTGCATCCTGTCTGAAAAGGTGGGGAATTGCGTAGTTATTTGCCGCTGCATTCGAGCCCATATTTACATAGGTGTCAAACCTTGCATCATTCTCGGATGCAAGGGCTGAGAAGCAGGTGCAAAAAAGAAGGGCAAGGGTAGAGAGAATTGCCAAAAATCTTAAAGCTTTTCTCATTGCCTTGTCCTCCGTTAATTTATTAAATAGTATGCTGTCAGCTCTGGGACACGCTGTAATTGGGCGCTTCCTTGGTGATGGAGATATCGTGAGGATGTGATTCACGAAGACCGGGAGCTGTTATGCGTACAAACTGTGCCTTTTCCTTAAGTGTCTGAATATCCTTGGAGCCACAGTAGCCCATACCGCTTCTGAGACCGCCCATAAGCTGGAATACTGTGTCGGCAAGGGTTCCCTTATAAGGAACTCGTCCTTCAACGCCTTCGGGTACAAGCTTCTTCTGGTCAGCCTGGAAGTATCTGTCCTTGGAGCCATGTTCCATAGCTGCAAGCGAGCCCATTCCGCGATATACCTTGAAGCTTCTGCCCTGATAAAGTTCTGTTTCTCCGGGGCTTTCTTCACAGCCTGCAACAAGCGAGCCTACCATTACAACATCGCCGCCTGCAGCAAGTGCCTTTGTCAAATCGCCTGAATACTTGATACCGCCGTCGGCGATAACGGGTGTGCCTGTCTTGGCTGCTTCCTCTGCGCAGTCATAAATGGCTGTAATCTGAGGAACACCGATACCTGCGACAACTCTTGTTGTACAGATTGAGCCGGGGCCGATACCAACCTTGACTGCATCTGCGCCTGCGGAAATAAGGTCATGGGCAGCAGCCGCTGTCGCAATATTTCCTGCTACAAGCTGTATTTCGGGATATGCGTTCTTTACCTTTTCAACGCAATCGAGAATGTTCTTGGAGTGACCGTGAGCCGAGTCGAGAACAAGCACGTCAACGCCTGCATCAATAAGGCACTTCGCTCTGTCAAGAACGTCTGCCGTTACACCGATAGCCGCAGCACAAAGAAGTCTGCCCTTTTCGTCTTTTGCAGAGTTGGGATACTTCTGAACCTTGAGGATATCCTTTGTTGTGATAAGTCCTGCAAGTGTTCCGTCTTTATCAACAAGGGGAAGCTTTTCAACCTTTGCCGCATAAAGTATTTCCTTGGCATCCTCAAGAGTTGTTCCGACGGGTGCTGTAACAAGGTTGCCCTTGGTCATAACATCGCCGATTCTATCATTGAAATCCTTTAAGAATCTCATATCTCTATTGGTGATAATGCCGACAAGCTTCTTATTTTCATCACAAATCGGCACGCCCGAAATTCTATACTTTGCCATGAGTGCTTCTGCCTCATACACATAGTTATCGGGAGAAAGATAGAAGGGATTAAAGATTACGCCGTATTCGCTTCTCTTTACTCTGAGAACCTCTTCTGCCTGCTTTTCTATTGACATATTCTTATGTATTACGCCTATTCCGCCTTCTCTGGCAATTGCTATCGCCATTCTTGCTTCGGTAACCGTATCCATTGCAGCCGTCATAAGAGGAATATTGAGTTTAATCTTCTTTGTGAGGTTGGTTGACAGGTCAATCATCTTAGGCATTACATCGCTTTTCTGAGGCACAAGAAGCACGTCATCAAATGTTAAGCCTTCTTTTACAAACTTATCGGCAAATCCCATAAAAACCGTCCCTTTCTTTCTTTTGCTGGTTAATTTTTCGAATAGTTTCGTATTTTCCTTATTATACAGTATTTTTTTTTGATAGTCAAGAGTTTTGATATTTCTTTTTACTTTTTTTAGTTTCTTTTTAAGTTACTTTTGGAGTTTCAAGTTACATTTTGCATGACAGGAATTTCGCACGTTGCGACGTGCGAGCCGTACTTTTGTATCAACAAAAGTACGGAAACCGCGGCTCGCAAGCCGCGGAACTTCCAGCCCGACAAAAATGTAACTTAAATAAGCAAAGAAAAAAGTAACTCCAAAAGCAAAAATTCGCTGATGCCGAAAGGCATCAGCTAATCGCCGTAATCAAATTTGCTAACCCACAAGAAAATTCACATTCTCAGCAATGAGAAGCAAA
>JAZQIW010000083.1:0-4540 GCA_045541355.1 Eubacteriales bacterium
GCCTGAACAGTCAAATCAAGCGGCTTTCCTTCCTCTGCCAATGTATAAGAAACTGTTCTTTCCTCATTCGGCAAAAGCGAGAAGTAGTTATCGTCAAGGACAAGGTTTCCTTCGATTTCAACTGCATGGATATATTTATCCGCCTTGAATGTGATTGTCTTATTCACTTCATCAAGGGTATAGGACACATCGCATTTTTCGATTTTCAAGTCCCCGTCTTTATAGAAGGCTCTGTCATTATCGGTTTCGGCGATGATGATGCTGTCATCGTCCTTTGCAAAGCTTAAAGCTCTTACGGTAGTTCCGCAAAGAGCAAAGGCAGTTCCCGAATAAATCTCACGTTTTTCTCCCGTCTTTATGTCAAGCAAAAAGACCTTGATTTCAACCGTCTTATCCTCATTTGAGTCATTGGCAACAAGCACGGAATATTCGCCGTTTTCTCTGTCAACAAGTGCAAGGACAGGCTTTGTACATCTCTTGAAGCTATAATATGACGCCTTTGGCATATTATAGTAATCAATAAACGCCCAGCCCGAGTATGCCGGCCAGCAGTCATTAAGCTGCCAGAAAATATCGCCCGACTGGAACCATCTATCTCGTCTTAGCATTTCAAGGAAATTACGCACATTCTCAAACTGCACATATTTCAGCTTGAAATCCCTGTCATGTCCATTCACGAAATCACCGAGAATTTTTTTCGCCAGCAATTCAAGGTAGTCATATAGTCCTTTTGCAAGGTCGGGGTTTGATTTGGTATGATACTCTCTTATGTATTTATCATCGCCGTAAATATCATCATCAGTCATAAACCTTCTGTTTGAATAGCTGCTGCACGCACCAAAGGTAGCTTCTTCCGCAACAAAACGACCCGACAGCTTCTTTACCCTATCCTTATAGTCGCAAAGGTCATCATTTTCAAGTGCATGAAACACATCGCCGAGTCTGTTTGTATTATGGCTTGTGCCCGAAGTATTTGAAGCATAGAGATTGCCGCCGTAGGGGCTTGAGGGAAGAAAATCACGCATTGGATCAAGCTGCATCAGCACAGGATGAATACCGTATGTTGCCGAGGCTCTTCCCGTATAATCGGGCATAACATCATTTCCTGCCGTTGCGTTTTCATTATCCCCTGACCACCATACAAGGCAGGGCTTATTTCTCAAAAGAAGTGCCGCATACTCTGCCTCTTTATTAAGCTCTTTTATGAACCAGGCTTCCTTTTCGGGATAATTTCCGCACGCCATGAGAAAATCCTGTGTTACCATGATACCAAGTCTTGAGCATTCATTATAAAAATGCTCGCACTCAAAAGTGCCTCCGCCCCAGACTCTTATCATATTTACTCCCATTTCCTTTGACAGGCGGAGAATCTCAGTGATTTTCTTTTCATTTTCACCAGTCTCAAACGGCTCACAGGGCACCCAGTTTGCACCCATACACAGAATTTTTTTGCCGTTTACAACAAGTGTAAAGGATGAAAACTCTTCGTTTCTGTCATACACCTTATTAAATTTCGTATCCTTTAAAAACAGGCACTTTTCATAACAGCCATCGCCCTCGGTATCGTTTTCCTGAATTATCTTTACAGTTCTTATACCAAAGCTTTCGCTAAATACCTTCTTTTCATCGCAGCAAATCCTGAGGGTATAAAGAGGCTGTTCACCATAGCCTATCGGATACCACAGCTCTGCGTTTTCGATTGACAAATTGAAATCATATCTCGGATAGGATATATACTTTTTATGTGTTTTTACAACGTTGCCGTCTTTATCCACAACCTCAAAGGTATAAACCTTTCCGAGAGCATCCTTATTGATAGCTGCAGAAATGCCGATATATGCGCCATATTCATCAATGCTCTTGGTATAAATATAAACAGAGTCCACTCTCGCTTCGTTTTGGTCAAAAGCTTTAAGGCAGACGTTTCCCATACCGCATGTTACAAATCGTGCCACCCAGTCCCAGCCATAGGTACACTGCATACGTCTTGTATTCATTCTTTCCTTGGTGAATGCGCCTCTTCTTTGAGGCTTGCCTTCCACCATTCTTATGGGAGAATAAAAGTACACATCAATTCTGTTTTTACCGACACACAGCGCATCATCTACATCAAAGTTATAGGAAATATGGGCATTTTGGCAACAGGACAGATGCTTATCATTAAGATAAACATCACAATATGTATCAAGTCTTGAAAAGCAAAGCTCTGTATGAAAGCCCTTATCTTCAAGTTCGAATTCCTTTGTATAATGCCAGTTCCAGCGTTCGTATTTTTCAAACCTTTCACTATTGTCACGGTAGAAAATATCACACTTTTCAACATCAGCACAAACTATATCATTTAACACACTTCCCGGAACAGAGGACTTAAGGCTCAGGCTTTCGCCTGTTTCGGGATTATTACCCTCAAGATTCCATTTTCCGTTTAAAGTAATACTTTTCATAATGTTTCCTTTCACGTTAAGACAAAGCTCAGCCGATTAAAACCTCTTTATTTGTACCGTAGAAAATATCTTTTCTTCCGCTTATCATTTCACAGAATTCTTCAAGTTTCTGCCATCTTTCGGGATAAATATCAAACTCATACGAATGTCCCCAGATATAGAACACCTTAGGGGTTTCAGCCTTCATTTCTACAAATTCCTTTGCCATATCAAACATCTTATCCCAATGGGGATGATGATAAACCGATGCTTTATACTGATACAAATCGGAATAGGGCTCAAAGCTAAAGGTTACGTCTACCGTTCTTGCGTATTTTATGGGAGTATTATTCTTAATTATATCAGCAACCCTGTCATTACAGTTTACCCCTCCGCAAGGATATGCCATACCTTCAACCTCATATCCGCAAAGCTCGCTGAGTCTTACCCTATCCTCCTCAACCTGACGAATTACCTCTTTATCGTCATCAATACCCGTAAGGTTGGGGTGTGTCAAGGTATGAACGGCAATCTCGTGTCCTTCATATATATACTTTACATCGCACGCCTTATTTTTTGTATGGTTAATACGAACATCATTTTTGACAAGTTCGCCGTCAAGGCCGAGCAAGGAAGAATTTAGATTAAAGGTCGCCTTTAGATTATATTTATTGAATATTTCAACAAGGCGTACATCCTGTGTTACGCCATCATCATAGCTGAATGTGACAGCCTTCATCTTTCCGTTAAAAATTTCAATCACTCCTCTCAACAATGCTTATTTACATACAAATTCAAACTTCAGCGTCTGCTTCTTTTCCTCATCGGGGGCTAAAAATACAAGCATGCCCTTTTCACGCATAACATCCCTGCCGTCGGGGTTACAGTTGCCGGGTTCAAGACCCATGACATAGTCATATTCCCCCATCATTTTCCACTGAGTAAAGCATTTAAGCTCCTTTGTATCAAAGGTCATCTTAAGTCCCTTACCAAGTCTTGGATTAAACACGCTGACGGTAGGTGTTCCGGACATTTCATGATAAAAGCACATTTCTTCATAATCTGCCTGAGGCTTCTCTGCCTTAAGGCAATTTTCAAGTCCTGTTGCCGAGTGTTCATTTCTCGGAACAACCTTTTCTGCAGGAATTACAAACTGTGTATCCTCACAAACAAGCGGATAGCCCATATTACAATGGTACATGATTTCATAGGGTGCCGCAGCCGAGCCGACATTCTTAACCTTATCGGTCATGACAATTGTATTTTCCTCGAGCGACACCACATACTCTCTTTCAAGCACCAGCTTATGTGAAAATATCCTTGCATCGCGGACAACCGCTTTAATATATATATTTTCATCATCAATCCAATAGCCAAAGCTTTCGCAGGGGGTATTTGATATTGTACCATGAAGGGGCAACTTTTCACCGTCATCGGTACAAGGGTTACCAACAGCCGTAAGTCCGCAGGTAGTACAAAAGCCTGCCGTAAAGCTCTTTAAAAACCCCACCCCGTCTTTATCATAATAGGAGGGTGCAACATATCCGCAAGCCGAAACAAAGCTAAAGTTATCTCCATGCAAAGACAATCTTGTAATATCGGCACATCTATCAAGAGATACCCAGAATTCAAGCCCCTTTCCATTACGCACATAAAGCATTCTCATTCCATCGCCTCGACCTGAGCAAAGGCGCATTTCTTCAACACCAAGTATTTGATTTGGATGGCCGACATATTTATTCATAGCGTTTACCTCTCGCAAGTTTTTCTTTAACAAAAGTATAGCACACTCTTACAAAAATGACAATATTTTTTTGACAGTTTCTTTTGCGAGTTCTTTTTTGTTACTTCAGTTTAGTTACTTTTTGTCCGTCAGGAAGTTCCGCGGCTTGCGAGCCGCGTTTTCCGCTGCTTTGGGAGTTACTTTTTGTCGGGAAGGAGTGTTTCGGCACTGCGGTGCCGAGTTTCTTTTGGCCCGCCCCAAAAGAAACGAAAAACGCTCCACTCAAAAAGAGGGAGTGGCTCGGTCGGGGGATTTTTGTATCATTAAAATTGCTGATTTTGACACAGGCGGTTTTGAAAAAGGCTTTCTTTTATTCGTCAAAATCAGGGACAAG
>JAZQIW010000084.1:0-3664 GCA_045541355.1 Eubacteriales bacterium
CTGTATTGCAATTTAGGCAAATTATTTCTTGCTATCATCATATCGTCAGATACACCAAAGGCACTCCGTTTGGAGTGCCTTTGGTAGTTTTTTGCATTCGATTTTTCTCAATACACTGTTCTGCTATTAATACTCAACTTCTGAGCCGTGCTCTTTAGCAAGTTCTTCTAATGCTTTGTTATATTCGTCAAGAAGTTCAACTGCTTCTTCAAGCTTTTGGCTTCCTGCATTTATTGTTGCTTCCTCCTGAGTTTCACAACCTTCAGAGAGAGCTTCAAATCCTGTCTTGTAAGCTTCCATTACCTTAACGTACTTATCCTTTATTGCTTTAACTTCTTCTGTTTCAGGGGTAATACTCTTGAGTTTTTCAAGTGAACCGTTTACAAGAGGAAGAAGTGTATCGTCAATACTTTTCTTGATAGCAGCATCATCTTCAAGTGTTTCCCAAGTTCCAACCTCTGTCGTGATTTTTGTATAATTTTCAGTAACTTCTTTCATCTCAACATTTAAGAAGTTTTCCAAATCATCATAGACAGGGTCGCTGCAGCCTGTTAAAAGTGTAAATGCCATAACTACCATAAGTAAAAGTGAAAAAATCTTTTTCATAACCACTCTCTCTTAGTATTAATAATTTTATTTAGTTCCCTTATATGCCGGTGCGACAAAAGCCTTGAATTTGTCAACATTGTTTTTATTGTAATACTCATATGCAGAGATGTCGTCCTCGCTAAGCTCTCTTACGGGCTTGAAATCTTCGTAGTACGCCCAAATCTGTTCTCCGTTATATTTGTCTGTAACGGGAAGAGTATTACCAACCTTTGGTCCCGTCACCCAGATTCTGTCGCCATTAGTATAAGAGTGCTGAAGCATCATCCATTGATTGTCCGAGGTGGGCAGGAAGTTTTTGCCGTTTGTACCGCCCTTCCAGCCGCGAAGATTTTTTTCATCAGGAAGTACCGCCTGATAATATCCGATTTCATCAGCATTTACACTTCTTTGCGCAACTAAAATTGCTTCCTGAATGGTGCAGGTACCCTGCGGGTCAATGGCTGTATCGCTCTTGCCTTTAATAAGCCCGAGTGCATTCATAAACGCCATAGGCTCGTTTGCCCACGATGAAATCGACCAGCTGTCAGAGAAACTGACAAGCTGTGATTCGTAAGGCGTATATCTGATTTTGGAGTTGTTCTTCACATACATAAGGGCACGGTGGATAAAGGTCGCCATCTGCTCACGGGTAAGAGTGGTATACGGCGAGAATGTGCCTTCGCCCGTGCCTGATGTGATGCCTGCCGAATATGCTTTTAACACATATAGGTTATCCGTGTCGTTAAATGTACCGGCAGGAGCCGATGCAATTTCTTTTCCTGTGAGCTTCTCTGCAAGCTTAACCGCTACAGAGCAGAACTGCTGACGGTTGATTCCCCAAGTGTAGTCGTTTCCGAGAAGGGATAAATCAAGAAGGTCGTTTGCGTTTGCCCATTTGATTTCATTTTCAGCCCAACCGCTGTAATTTGCAGTTACGGCAGAATTTCCCTTTACGGCAAAGGCGGAGAGCCAGTCGCTTTCTACCGTGGTTTTTTCAAGATATTCGGGTATGTCCTTTTCCCAGCCCTTCTTCAGATTGCTTATCCAGTATTCGTAGGTAAGCTCTGCGTTTGCACCGAAGTCTGCGTTAAAATCCTCTCTTGAGTAATGGATTGTGTCATATTCATACCGGTTTATTCCGCACCAGTTGCAGGAGTAGAGATATACATCATCGCCTGCGCTGTTTTTACCGAGATAGTTTTTCGCCGACAAATCCTTTATAGTGTAGCTGTGGGCAAATTTTGAATAATCGTATTCGTTATACTCATTTTTTGAGAATGTGTGATTTGGATTTTTCTCAGAAAGACCGCAGTATTTGCAGGAATAGAAATACATTACGGGGTTCTGACAGGATTTGTGCCTGTAAATGCGATCTGCCGATGTGACTTCTGCCGTGTAGATATGATTTGTGCACCAGTCACGGGCGGCGGAATCGCCCTTTTTAAATGCCTCGTATACATCTCCCGAATAGAGCTTTGTTTTAAACATCAAATTGGCATATCCCACGCGGTCCCAACCTGATGAGGTGCGCGACCATCCGTCAACATATCCGTTCGGAAGGGATGCGTCCGAAACATAAAGCGTAAAATCATATGTTAAAGCACCGCCGCTATCAAACATATAGCCTTTGAGCATCGGGTGTTCGGCTTCCTTGGGGTAGGTTTCGAGATTTTCAAGAAAAGCCACAACATCCACCTTGGGACTGAGCCATACTTCCTTAAGGTTTGAAAGATAAACCATTGCGAATGCGTCAGCCTCGTTGAATTTAGTAACCTCGTAGTCAAGAAGCACCCTCTTAAGACACAGTGCCTCATAGCTTCCGTTTCCCGGATATATACCTGACAAGGAGATGTTCTGGTCATTTATAATAAGCTCCGTAGGGTGCTGGGGATAGCCTTCCGCCCAACGGTTGTTTGCCTCGCTGACTGAGTAGATTTTTGTAAGGTCAAGCGTGTCTTCTGCAGAAATTTTCGGCTTTTCAGCCACCTTTGTTCCCTGCTCGGTAAGAGCAGGGAATGTATATTTGAACGTAGCATTTTCGATGCCGTCTTTAAATGTAATTTCTGCAAGGTTGCCGTTTAAGGTTGATTTGTTTGCGACAGGCTTAATTCTGTAATTTACAACATCCTTGTAATTTTTAAAGTTTATCTTATAGATAACTGTGTAGACCTCGCCTGCTTTAAAGGTGCCGTCTTCGTTAAAATTGCCTTCCCAGTTTGTCTCTTTTACCTGTAATCGGGAATTATTAACAGTAACATCCGAAGGCTTTTTTCCGACTGCGGGCTCTGCAACGGTTGCATTTAATTCCGTAATAGATGATACAGCAAGCACCGTGTTTCCCATACATCCAAGCATAATTATAAAAGTCAGGATTGTACAAAGAAATTTACTGAATTTTCTCATAGCAAATCCTCCTTATTTTCCGTAAAACTTATTAAAATTCGCCTCGTCATCGGGTTTCAAATCCTTGATAGGCTTAAAGTCTTCTGCCTGAAGCCACATCGGGAAATCTGCAAACGGATAGGTTGTGGGAAGCCAGCAGGATTGTATAACATCAATATCAACATCGGGATTTTCCGATGCCTTCTGATATCCCGACATAGGGCTGTGTACCCATACACGCAGTCCGTTTGTGTAGTCTGCCTGAGTGGGTGTGTGTTCATCAGGTGCGTGGAAAAAGTCGTTATTAAAATCTAAAGAAATATCTCCTATTGCAGGATTGCTCTGATACCAGCCAATCTGGTCGGCATTTACCGAACGGTTTGCAACAACTGCTGCCTGCTCGATTGTGCAGAAGCCATCAGGGTCAATAGCGGTATCTGAAACACCCTTTACAAGACCCAGGGCATTCATAAAGCCCATAGGTGTTCTTGCCCAATCCTGAATCGCCCGGTTATCAGAATACTTTTCAAGCTCAGGGGTATAGATTGTGTAGCGGATATTTGTATTATCCCTTACATACATAAGTGCACGGTGGATAAAGGTTGCCATCTGCTGACGGGTGAGTGTGCCGTCGGGTGCAAACTCTGTTGCACTAACACCGCTTGTAATACCCGAAGCGTAGGCTTTTAATGCA
>JAZQIW010000085.1:0-19765 GCA_045541355.1 Eubacteriales bacterium
TTTCGTGACCCTATTATTGCAAGTTTCATAATTCCTCCGTTTGTCCTATCGGTAGGACAATATTTTTCTCTTTATAGTATACACTAAATTTGTCCAAAATCAAGACAAAGGTGTAGATTTATGAAAAGAATTATAGATAACGAAATGGCAGTAAATGTTACCGGCAGTAACATTAGGAAGTTGAGAAAGAAAGCGGGTCTCAGCCAAAGACAGCTTTCCGAAAGAATGGAGCTTGAGGCGGTTTATACCTGCAGAGGCTCAATTTCCAGAATCGAAAACGGACAAAGAGCCGTTACCGATATTGAACTTGCCGCAATAGCAACGGTTCTTGGAGTTACGGTTAATGAGCTTTTTGGAATTTAGAAACAGAAAATATTTTTAAATGCTTTGCCCCGCATCAAATTGGTGTCGGGGTGTTTTGCTACATTTCTTCGATAATTCAAAAGTGATTATAGTACAAATATTTACTAAAGTCAATAGTAAATTTATTTACTGGGTATAATTGATTCATAGTTATTACTATGAGGTGTGAAATGGTTGCAGATTATATCAAACGGCTTCGGGATCTAAGAGAAGACAATGATAAAACACAACAGGAAATCGCGGATGTTCTTGGAACATCACAGACAATGTATGCACGATATGAACGCGGTGCAAATGAACTTCCTGTTCGTCATTTGATAACTCTTTGCAAGTATTATAAAGTCAGTCCCAATTATGTTCTTGGTTTTGACAGATAAAACAATTATAATCATAATAAAAATCCGACACGCGTAAAAACGTGTCGGATTTATTGTTTTTTATTTCAAACTTTCGTAAAATGCAACCGCTAATTTGTCGCATCTTTCGTTGTAAGGATTTCCTGCATGACCTTTAACCCAGATGTACTCAATCTCGTGGTATTCGTCAAGCTGCAGAAGCTTTTCCCATAAATCAATGTTGAGGGCGGGTTTTCCGTCGGACTTCTTCCAGCCCTTGGCACGCCATGACCTTGCCCAGTCCTTTGTTATGCCGTCAATAAGGTACTTTGAGTCGGAATATAGCTTTACCCTGCATGGCTCTTTGAGAGCAGAAAGCCCCTGTATTGCCGCCGTCAGCTCCATTTTGTTGTTGGTGGTCTCTTTTTCTCCGCCCGACATTTCCTTTTTAAAATCCTTGTAGATGAGAATTGCACCCCATCCGCCTTTGCCGGGATTGCCGCTGCAGGCACCGTCTGTATATAATGTAACTTCTTTCAAAATCTATTTCTCCACATTCTCGGTCAAGGGTCTGTAAATAAGCTCGCCGTTTATTATAAGATGTCCGTCTTTAATCTCGTATTCAACCGAAAAACCCGATTCGGGCTCGTCTCCGTCAAGATAGTAGGTTATGGTGTTAGCTTCAACCAAATATCTTGTCTTGTCCGAGGTGAAATTTTCGTTAGCGTATTCGTAATAGTATCCGTCTGCGGTATATTCTATGGTCGCCTCTGTTTCTTCGTCAATCCATTTGCCGACAATGCTGTTGTTTATCGGCGTGCAGGCGGTAAGTGAAAATATTAAAACGGCAATAAAACAAATTAATCTTTTCATTTCTGTTTTACCTCAAAAAACTCAATCTCTTCGCCGTCAGGCCCCTTTATAAAGCCGATGACCGCAGGAATCGGAGGCTCTGAGGGCAGACACATGTCTTTTGGTGCTTTGCCCATTTCCTCGCCTCCGAAGGATAGGGCTCTTTCGTATGCCGCCCTTGCGTCGTCAACCTTCAGCGCAAGGTGAAAGTAGTTGCCGGCAAAGTCCTTTTTGTACTCTGCCTTATCTCCGTCGGAAAACAGCTCAAAATAGCTTCCCTCGCCAATGTCTATGAGTGCTACTCTCTTCCCTGTGCTTGCCGTGAATGTTCTGTAAAGCTCAAACCCCAGCCCCTCGGTGTAAAACCTCAAGGATTTCTCAAGATCTGATGTTTGCAGTGCAACATGATGGAATGTGCAGCCTTTGATTACTTTGTTTGACATGGCTTTTCCCTCCGGAATCAAGATGTAGTTTGTTCACATAAAATATATCACATAGATTGTGTTTTGTCAATCAGATGTCATTTTTTTGTACAAAAAACCACAAAAACCCTTGACAAAGTTGCATTATGGTGGTAATATATGATAGACAGGATGAATATCCTTGTCTTGCTTTACCTATAAGGAAGGTGATGCAGTGAAAAATAAAAAAATGAATTTGCTGTTGTGCCTCACGGCATTGATGCTTGCGTGTATGTCTCTGTGGAGTGTTTGCGCCGAAACGGTTGTTGCGGTGTCGGGCGAGGGGCTGTTTGATGAGCCTGTTCCCATGACAAAGCAAAGACGCCTTGAAAAGACGGTATACCTTCAGGCATTGAATTATACGGCGGCTCTCGACGGAAGGCTGAGTGTAATCAACAAGCAGAACAAAAGAGTAACACCCAAAACTGTCGACGGAAAATTTTATGTGCCTTTAAGATTTGTTCTTGAATCCTACAAGCTGGATGTTTCGTGGGAGGATGAGACAAAGACGGTTGTGATTCGCGCAAAGGACGAGGTTTTCAGGCTTTCGACGGTTGACAGCACCCTTTCAAGGGGTGAAAAGACAAAGGCACTTGAAAACAGATGCCTTGTTGATAACGGTACAACCTTTGTGGCGTTTGACGATATATCAAATATATTGCGCTGCCACACACATTACTATCCCGAGTATAATTCGGGGGTAATAGCGGTGGGTGAGCCGTGGAATCCCGACGCGGACGCTGAGAAGCAGGCACTTGATGCCATGGAGTTCGTAATGTCTCCCTTCTTCAAGATGTTCCTGTGACGGGGACTTGAACCTTGTAAAAAATAAAAAATATTACTATATATTAAGGAGAAGAGAAATGAAAAGAGTATTTGGCAAAATTCTTGCAGCTATGCTTGTATGTGCAGTACTTCTTTCCGTTGCGGCTTTTGCGGCAGAGCTTCCTACATATGATGCGGCAGCAGACGGTACCTATTCAATAGGTTACACCGAAGGTACAAACGGAAATTACTATGCGCTTCTCGTAGTTGACGGTATCTATGAAGAGGGTGCGGCACCCGCTATCACGGAAGAAACCGTTCTCTACATTGATCAGGCAACGGCTGACGCAAACGGTGATGTAAGCTTTGACGGCTGGATTCCCAAGAGCGGTGCAACAGAAACAATGCTTGCAACCGTATACCTTGGCGGTACAGGTCTTGATACACCCGTGCTTTTAGGTTACCTCGGAACAAATTCGTTTATTGTTGCAGGTACAGTAACAACTGACTCCGGCACAACATACGAAGCAACAGTTACACTTACAGATGCAGAGGGTACAGCATACACAGCTACATCCAATGCAGGTGCATATTCTGTTGAAGTTCCCGAAGGAACATATACATTTAACGTAAACGTTAAGAATCACCTTTCTTACACAGACAATGACTTTGCTGTTACACAGGATGTAGAGGGTAAGGATGTCTCTGTTATTGCCGGCGATTTGTTTGTGGATGATGTGGTTGATTTTGAGGACCTGAAAATAATTGTTAGTAACTATAACGCAAGTGTGGATGCAGGCGATATTACAGGTGATGGAGTAGTTGACTTTGATGACTTGAAATTTGTCGTTGGTAACTACAACGCAAGTGCTATATCTGAATAATTTGGAGGATTTGTTTTATGAAAAGAAAGTTTTTAATTGCCGTTCTTGTTGTAATGGCAGTGCTGTCAATGAGTGCGTTTGCCGAAATTGCCTTCCGATTTGAGCTTGAAGAAGCTACAAGTGAAGCAGACGGCGTTTATATGATTTCTGCTTATGTTACAGATACAAATACAGTGTATGATAATGCACTTTTGAAAGAAGTTACCGGTAACTTCAGAGCTCTTAAGTCCATTGTTACATATGATACAACAATTTTTGTTCCGTATGACTGGGATTATGATGAGGTTGCAGATATTAACGAATATCCCGAATCTCCTTATGCTCCTGTTACATCCGGCAGAAACAAGGGTACAATTCAGCAGGTATCGAACAACATAAACGGAAATAAGAATACTGTTACTGTTGATCAGTATTATTCTCCTGCAAGCGAGTCAAAGTACATTTATCTTAATGATTTGTCCGTACTTACATTCTATTTCCAGTTTGCAGACGGAAAATCCGCTGATGATTTCACTTCTGATTCTTTCACAGTAGATTATCTTAACTATGTAAATATTGCAGATAACTATTACAACAACGCTGATTCCTCAAAGAATAATGTGACAGTAACAAACAACGTAGTTCCCGAAGCAGTAGCAATCACAGTTCCCGTAGCTGCAGGCGACATCGTTTACCTCCAGGACGGCACATTTGCAACAGCTGCAGTGGCAGGCGATTACGAAGTTCCCGCAACAACAGGCTACGTAGTAGTTAACACAGGCAAGACAGCTCAGGTTACATACTATGTTGACGGCACAGCTGCAACAGCAGTTCATGAAAACGGTGTTCTCGGTCAGGATACAGTAAACCTCAGAGACAGAACAGTAGCCGTTGACACACAGGGTAACACCCTCGGCGACAGAAACGGTCTCAGATATAAGATGCTCCATAACCCCGGCTCAAGAACAGTTGAGGGTCATGAAGTGACAGAGGTTGGTTTCATCATGACAGCTGAATCCAATAAGGTTATCAGCGCTGAAGGTGCAGACTATGTTCTCGATATGGCAATGGTTGGCAGAGGCTATGCTAAGTCCAACTACGCTTATAATAAGGCAGAGGGCAGAAACTGGGCACAGGATACCACAGACGATGAGGCTTGGGATATCCGTGCGGTATTCTATAACATTCCTATCACAACAGCAGGTGTACAGACAGTAATCGCTTCCCGTCCTTACTACAAGGTTGGCGACACATATGTGTACGGCGAAATCACAAAGACAACTCTTTATGATACAGCAAAGTCTATCAAGGATAATGCTGATGCTTGGGAAAACTGCACAGAATCCATGCAGCAGTACATCATGGAAGTTCTCTTCCAGGTTGACGGAACAGCAATCGTTGAAGACGAAGTTATCATCGATATCGGCAGTCTCTACGAATAATATAAGTTATACCTTATCCCTTCGCGGTAAAACGCGAAGGGATTTTTTTGTGCCTTTAATTACCTTGCGTTAATGAGGAACAAAACCGAACAAAGCCTTGTCAAATGTGTGACAGCATCGGAAAGCCGGATGTACGAATTCCGCGAAAACAAAGGTAAGATTGCCAAAATTATAACAAAGTAACAATAAATTCATAATATCCATGCAAAATTGTCGAATTTGCATCTTTACATTTACTAAAAAAAGTGTTATGATATAAGAGTATCAATATGTTACAATAATATCAGGAGGAATATAAAATGTCCAGAAGAAAGTTATCGATGGACGGTAATACCGCTGCGGCTCACGTTTCCTATGCGTTTACCGAGGTTTCGGCTATTTACCCCATCACCCCTTCAAGCCCCATGGCTGAAGTTACAGACACATGGTCCGCGACAGATAAGAATGTGTTCGGCGAACCTGCAAGAAACATCTTTGGCGAAAAGGTAAAGATGGTAGAAATGGAATCAGAAGCAGGTGCTGCAGGTGCAGTTCACGGCTCTCTTGCTTCCGGTGCTCTCACCACAACTTACACAGCATCTCAGGGTCTTCTTCTTATGATCCCCAATATGTATAAGATTGCCGGTGAACTTCTTCCTAACGTAATTCACGTTTCCGCAAGATGTGTTGCTTCCCATGCACTTAACATTTTCGGCGACCATTCCGACGTATATGCTTGCCGTCAGACCGGTTATGCTATGCTTGCTGAATCCAACGCTCAGGAAATCATGGATCTCGGTGCAGTTGCTCACCTTGCTACAATTAAGGGCAGAGTTCCTGTTCTTAACTTCTTTGACGGCTTCAGAACATCCCACGAAATTCAGAAGATTGAAGTTTGGGAAACAGAAGACCTCAAGGAAATGGTTGACATGGATGCAGTACAGGCATTCAGAAACAGAGCTCTCAACCCCGAAAGCCCTGTTCTTCGCGGTTCAGCTCAGAACGGTGATATCTTCTTCCAGAACAGAGAAGCTTGTAACACATATTACAACAACTTCCCTGCAATTGTTGAAGAATACATGGGCAAGGTTAACGCAAAGCTCGGTACAGACTATAAGCTCTTCAACTACTACGGCGCAGCAGATGCTGACAGAGTTATTGTTGCTATGGGCTCTGTATGTGATGCAATTGAAGAAGTTATTGATTACATGAACGCAGGCGGCGAAAAGGTTGGTCTTATCAAGGTAAGACTTTACAGACCTTTCTGCGCTGATAAGCTTATTGAAGCACTCCCCAAGACAGCAAAGAAGGTTGCTGTTCTTGACAGAACAAAGGAACCCGGCTCTCTCGGCGAACCTCTTTACCTCGATGTTGTTACAGCTCTTGCTACAAACGGCATCAACGATGTAAAGGTTGTTGGCGGCAGATACGGTCTCGGCTCTAAGGACGTTGCTCCTGCTTCTATTTTTGCTACATACGCAAACCTCAAGTCCGATGCTCCCAAGAACGGCTTTGTTCTCGGCATCGTTGATGACGTTACAAACCTTTCACTTGATGAATCCTACGCACCCGACACAGCTCCTGCCGGAACAATCTCCTGTAAGTTCTGGGGTCTCGGCGGCGACGGTACAGTTGGTGCAAACAAGAACTCCATCAAGATTATCGGTGACTATACAGACAAGTTTATTCAGGCTTACTTCCAGTATGACTCCAAGAAGACCGGCGGTGTAACGATTTCTCACCTCAGATTCGGTGATACACCCATCAAGTCCACATACTACATTTCCAAGGCTGACTTTGTTGCTTGTCATACACCTTCATACCTTCTCAAGGGCTATAAGATTGTTAACGATGTAAAGCCCGGCGGTAAGTTCCTTCTCAACTGCCAGTGGAAGCCTGAAGAACTCGATGCTATCCTTCCCGGCGCAGTAAAGAACTATATTGCCAACAACAATATCGAATTCTATATTGTTAATGCTATTGACAAGGCAGCAGAAATTGGTATGGGCAAGAGAACAAACACAATTCTCCAGTCCGCATTCTTTGCACTTGCAAACATCATGCCCATCGAAGAAGCAGTAGAGCATATGAAGTACATGGCTAAGAAGTCCTACCTCAAGAAGGGCGAAGCTGTTGTTGAAATGAACTACAAGGCAATTGATGCAGGCGTTGACGCTATCGTTAAGATTGACGTTCCCGAAAGCTGGAAGACAGCAGACGCAACAGCTAAAAAGGTTGTTGTTGAAAACAAGAGAGAAAGCCTTAAGAGCTTTGTAGAAGACGTTGTTCTTCCCGTAAACCTCATGGACGGCGACAGTCTCCCTGTTTCCACCTTCGTTCCTTATGTAGACGGTACATTCCCTCAGGGCTCTACCGCTTACGAAAAGAGAGGCGTAGCAGTTCTCGTTCCCGAATGGATTCCCGAAAACTGCGTACAGTGTAACAACTGTTCCTTCGTATGTCCTCATGCAACACTCAGACCCTTCGTTATGACTGAAGAAGAGGCTGCTGCAGCACCTGCTGCTACAAAGTTCACAGCTAAGATGATTGGTAAGGGCTGTGAAGGCTATAAGTATACAATCGCAATTTCTCCCCTTGACTGTATGGGCTGCGGCGTTTGTGTTGATGTATGTCCCACAAAGCCTGAAAAGAGAGCTCTCAAGATGGTTCCTCAGAGCACTCAGGCTTCTCAGCAGGAAGTATTCGATTATGCTGTTGCTAACATTTCCAAGAAGGAAACACCTTTTGCAGATACATCCGTTAAGGGCAGCCAGTTCAACCAGCCCCTTCTCGAATTCTCCGGCTCTTGCGCAGGCTGTGCCGAAACCTCCTATGCAAGACTCGTTACACAGCTCTTCGGTGAAAGAATGTACATCTCCAATGCGACAGGTTGTTCTTCCATCTGGGGCGGTTCTGCACCTGCTACACCTTACACAGTAAACAAGGACAGCCTCCGTGGTCCTGCTTGGGGCAACTCCCTCTTTGAGGACAACGCTGAACACGGTCTCGGTATCTATATTGGTCAGAAGGCAATCAGAGAAAAGCTTATCGGCAAGGTAGCTGAAATGGCAGAATCTGACAAGGCTTCCGATGAATTCAAGGCAGCAGCAAAGAACTACCTTGACACAGTAAATGACGGCAGGGCAAACGAAGCAGCTACAAAGGCACTCGTTGCAGAGCTCGAAAAGGCAGCAGAAGCAGGATGTCCCGTTGCTCCCGCAATTCTCGCTGAAAAGCAGTACCTCTCCAAGAAGTCTGTATGGATCTTCGGTGGTGACGGTTGGGCATACGATATCGGCTTTGGCGGTCTCGACCACGTTCTCGCATCCGGTGAAGATGTAAACGTTATGGTATTCGATACAGAAGTTTACTCCAACACAGGCGGTCAGGCATCAAAGGCTTCCAACATCGGTCAGGTTGCTCAGTTCGCAGCAGCAGGTAAGGCAATCGGCAAGAAGGATCTTGCTCAGATCGCTATGTCCTACGGCTATGTATATGTAGCACAGATAGCTATGGGTGCTGATATGAACCAGACACTCAAGGCTATCACAGAAGCTGAAAGCTATCCCGGACCTTCCATCGTTATCTGCTACGCTCCTTGTGAAATGCACGGTGTTAAGGGCGGTATGGCTAACTGTCAGGCAGAAATGAAGAAGGCTGTTGAAGCAGGCTACTGGCAGATGTTCAGATACAACCCTGCACTTAAGAGCGAGGGCAAGAATCCCTTCTCTCTTGACAGCAAGGAACCCACAGGTTCTTATGTTGACTTCATCAAGTCCGAAACACGTTACGCAAGACTTGCTCAGTCCTTCCCCGAAAGAGCAGAAGAGCTCTTCGCAAAGGCTGAAGAAAAGGCTAAGGAAAAGTACGACAGACTTGTTAAGCTCAGCTCACTCTACGAATAATTGAGACTTTAAGTTTTGATTTAAGTCCCCGAGGCTTCGTCTCGGGGACTTTGCTTTTGGAGTTACTTTTTAAGTTACTTTTTTGTCATGCTGGAAGTTCCGCGACTTGCTGCCCGCAGACAGCGAAACTCTTGTCGGGCAAAAAAAGTAACAAAAAAGCAAATTCGCTGATGCAAAAAGGCATCAGCGAATCAATTTAATCGAGCATATAACGTATTGTTCAAAACCCAAAAAGAAATGTTCCTTTTGCGGTTTCTTTTGGTGAACCTTTTCTTTTTCTAAAGAAAAGGTGGAGAAAAGGTGGAGAAAAGGCGGAGAAAGGGTGGAGAAAAGGTGGAGAAAAAGCGGAAAAACCCATTTGACAACGCTTGTGAGTTTGTGTTATACTGTAAAAGAACCTGAAAGGAGAGACGAATATGCTCATTTGCGGTCTTCAAAAATTGACACTTCTTGATTATCCGGGAAGAACGGCGTGCACGGTTTTTACGGGTGGCTGTAATTTCCGCTGTCCTTTTTGTCATAACGCATCGCTGGTGCTTGATGTCAAGGAAAATGTAAAGATAGAAACAGAAGAAGTGCTCTCATTTTTGCAAAAACGTGTCGGGCTTCTTGACGGCGTGTGCGTAACGGGAGGAGAACCTCTTTTACAGGGGGATATAAAAGAGTTTTTGGGGAATATTAAAAGCATGGGATATTCAGTAAAGCTGGACACAAACGGCTATAACCCCGAAAAGCTGCGCGAGGTTGTCGGCGAAGGTCTTGTGGATTATGTTGCCATGGATATAAAGAACTGTAAGGAAAAATATTCGGTAACGGCAGGAATAGATATAGATATTTCAAAAATAGAAGAAAGCGTGGAGTTTTTAAAAGGATGCGGTATTGACTGCGAATTCAGAACAACCGTCGTAAAAGAATTCCATGATATATCGGACATGAAGAACATTGCAGTCTGGCTTGCCGGTGCAAAAAAATACTTCCTTCAGAACTTTGTTGACTCGGGCGACCTTATCGCTCCCGGTCTTTCATGCGTTGAAAAACAGCTTCTTGAAAATATGAAGGCGGTTTGTGCATGGCATATAGATAGAGTGGAAATCAGAGGCGTCTGAGCCTTTAAGCCGACATCCCGTGTGTCGGCTTTCTTTTTTTGTCCTTCTTGTATGCTGAACACAATATTTAGTGTTTTGATACCAAATATAGGTAAAATATTTGGAATATATTGGGTGTAATAAAGGCGGCTTTGGAGCGAAAATCGGGCGAAATTTGTTCAAATTGCCAAAACATGAAAAACGCTCTTTGAAGCAAAGCCTTGCAGTACCGCGTTTTTTGGGGTAAACGTGGTTTTGTCTTTTGCTGTAATGTGGTTAAATTCACCAAAACACAATATCTTGATGTTTTTCTATTGACAAAATACTATATATACGATATAATGTTATTGCTCACCACGAAAATGGAAATTTAAAGGAGAATAGATATGTATAATGTAGTTAAAAGAGACGGAAAACTCGTTTCCTTTGACCTCGCGAAAATCAGCACAGCCATTACACAGGCTTTTGATGCTTGTCAGAAGCAGTATACTCCCAATATAATCGACTTTCTTGCCCTCAAGGTAACCGCAGAATTCGAGCCCAAGATTGAGGACGATAAAATTTCTGTCGAACACATTCAGGACAGCGTTGAATCCGTTCTTATCAAGGCGGGCTATGATGATGTTGCAAAGGCATACATCATTTACAGACGCCAGAGAGAAAAGATCAGAAATCTCAACGCAACAATGCTCGACTACAAGGAAATTGTAGACAACTATATCAACGTAAATGACTGGAGAGTAAAGGAAAACTCCACCGTAACATATTCTGTCGGCGGTCTTATTCTTTCAAACTCGGGTGCAATTACGGCAAATTACTGGCTGTCCGAAATCTATGATGATGAAATCGGCTCTGCACACAGAAATGCCGACATTCACATTCATGACCTTTCAATGCTCACAGGCTACTGTGCAGGCTGGTCGTTAAAGCAGCTTATTCAGGAGGGTCTCGGCGGTGTTCCCGGCAAGATTACCTCGGCTCCCGCTTCCCACCTTTCCACGCTCTGTAACCAGATGGTTAACTTCCTCGGCATCATGCAGAACGAATGGGCGGGCGCACAGGCATTCTCGTCATTTGACACATACCTTGCCCCCTTCGTAAAGATTGATAACCTTTCCTATAAGGAAGTAAAGCAGTGCATCCAGTCCTTTGTTTACGGTGTAAACACTCCTTCAAGATGGGGTACACAGGCACCCTTCTCCAATATTACCCTTGACTGGGTAGTACCGAATGACCTTGCAGAGCTCAACTGTATCATCGGCGGCAAGGAAGTGGACTTCAAGTACAAGGACTGCCAGAAGGAAATGGATATGGTAAACAAGGCGTTTATCGAAATCATGGTAGAGGGCGATGCTAACGGCAGAGGCTTCCAGTATCCCATTCCTACCTATTCCATCACATCCGGCTTTGACTGGTCTGAAACGGAGAACAACAAGCTTCTCTTTGAAATGACGGCAAAGTACGGCACACCCTATTTCTCAAACTACATCAACTCCGATATGGAGCCCTCTGATGTTCGTTCCATGTGCTGCAGACTCAGACTCGACCTTCGTGAGCTTCGCAAGAAGTCGGGCGGCTTCTTCGGAAGCGGCGAGAGCACAGGCTCTGTCGGTGTTGTTACAATCAATATGCCCAGAATCGCATACCTTGCAAAGAATGAGGCTGACTTCTATGCAAGTCTTGACAGACTCATGGACATCTCGGCTCGTTCCCTCAAGGTTAAGAGAACAGTTATCACAAAGCTTCTTGATTCGGGACTTTATCCTTATACAAAGAGATATCTCGGCACATTCAACAACCACTTCTCCACAATCGGTCTTGTGGGTATGAATGAGGCCAGCCTCAACGCCAAGTGGATTGCCTGCGACCTTACAAATGAAAAGGCACAGAAGTTCACACAGGACGTTCTCAATCACATGAGAGAAAGACTTTCCGACTATCAGGAACAGTACGGCGACCTTTACAATCTCGAAGCAACTCCTGCGGAAAGCACATCCTTCCGTCTTGCAAAGCATGACAAGAAGCACTATCCCGACATTATCACAGCCGCAAAGACAGCTGAGGATACACCCTACTATACAAACTCCTCTCATCTTCCCGTTGGCTATACAGAGGATATCTTTACTGCTCTTGATATTCAGGACGACCTCCAGACACTCTACACATCGGGAACAGTATTCCATGCATTCCTCGGCGAAAAGCTTCCTGACTGGAAGGCTGCGGCAAACCTCGTAAAGAAGATTGCAGAAAACTATAAGCTTCCCTATTACACACTTTCTCCCACATATTCTGTATGTAAGGATCACGGCTACATAGCAGGCGAAGAATTCACCTGTCCTACCTGCGGCAACAAGACCGAGGTATACAGCCGTATCACAGGCTATTACAGACCTGTTCAAAACTGGAACGACGGTAAGAGTCAGGAATATAAGGACAGAAAGGTATACAACATCGCTTCGTCTGTTATGGAAAATAAACAAAATCCCATACAGGAGGCGGTAGCAGAAATGCAGGCAAATGCGCTTCTTTCCGACGGATACTATCTCTTCACAACAGCAACCTGTCCCAACTGTAAGATAGCTTGCAGTGTTCTCGATAAGGCAGGAGTAAGCTATAACAAGCTTCTTGCGAATGAAAATGCAGCTCTCACAACCGAGCTTGGCATCAAGCAGGCACCTACACTTGTTGTAGTAAAGGACGGACAGACACAGAAGTTTGCAGGTGTATCCGACATCAAGAAAATGCTTGGAGCATAAGGACGTATTATGGTAGATTTGATTGTAGTGGGCGCAGGTCCTGCGGGACTTTGCGCGGCACTCTATGCAAGACGTGCGGGAAAAAGTGTTCTCGTAATGGAAAAAGGCACCTTCGGCGGACAGATAACCTATTCGCCGAGGGTGGAGAATATACCCGGCTTTGTAAGCGTATCGGGAAATGAATTTGCCGAGAAGATGGTTGAACAGGTGCTCGAACAGGGTGCTGAGGTTGAGTGCTGTGAGGTACTCGAAATCAAAAACGGCGAAATCAAGACGGTTATAACAGACTCGGGCGAGTATCAGGCAAAGGCTGTTATTGTTGCAACGGGCGCAAAGCACAGAATGTTAGGACTTGAAAACGAAGAAAAGTTCGTGGGCGAGGGAATTTCCTTCTGTGCAGTATGCGACGGTGCCTTCTATGAAGGAAAGACGGTTGCGGTAATCGGCGGCGGAAACAGCGCACTTCAGGAAGCACTTTTGCTTGCAGAGACAAGTAAAAAGGTGTATGTGGTGCAGAATCTTGATTTCTTCACGGGCGAGAAAAAGCTTGTGGAGCAGCTTGAGGCAAAGGAAAACGTCGAGATAATTCTCGGCACGGTAGTAGAAAAGCTTATCGGTGAGGACACCCTTAGCGGAATTACCGTCAAGAAAGAGGCAGACGGCAGAAGCTTTGATTTGACAATAGACGGAATGTTTGTGGCAATCGGTCTTGTGCCTCAGAATGAAGCCTTTTCAAATGTTATAAAGCTCGATGAGAGAGGCTATGCCGATTCGGGCGAGGACTGCTTAACAGAAACCGAGGGTATTTTTACGGCAGGCGACTGCAGAAGAAAGAATATCCGTCAGGTAACAACAGCCGTCTCCGATGGTGCGGTAGCGGCTCTTGCGGCTTGCAGATATCTTGACAATAAATAAAAAGCATTAACAGTGCCTGTCAACCTTTTTGGTTGACAGGCTTTTTTGCTTGCACAAAAAGAATAATACTTCAAAAACAAGGCAATAATAATGGCAAACATAAAGAAAAGAAGGAAGGAATTGCTATATGAAAAGATTTGTGTTTGCCGTGTTGACGGGAGTGCTTCTTTCGACAAGTGCGTCGTCGGCTCTCTCGCCTGCAATGGAGATTATTTCCAAAAAGGTGGAAATGCGAAAGTGCGTTGCAAGCTCATATGTTTTGTGCTTTGAAAAGGAGGATTTTGACAGAGTCCTTGGCGGTGAAGTTGAAAGTGTTACGATTGTTACACTTCCGCCTGAGGAATCCGGAGTCTTAACCCTAAAGGGAAGCTATGTAAGACAGGGACAGACTCTTGATAAAAGCATGCTTGACAGCCTGAGATTCAACAGCGGCAGCTCATATCTCGGGACAGCGCAGTTTGATATAGAGTCAGGCGGAAACACGGCGGTGTGCAGTATAAGCGTGCTTGAAGGCACAAACTATGCTCCCGAAGCAGGGGAGCAATGGGTGTCTACCGGCAAAAACATCTCTTTGTATGAGCGTTTTGGAGCAGCAGACCCCGAGAATGATGATGTGACATTTGAAATTGTAAAGTACCCCACACACGGCAGTGTTGAAATAATGAAGGATGACGGCGTTTTTGTATACAGACCGAGAAACGGCTTTGTAGGCAACGATTCCTTCAGCTATGAGGCAATGGATGAATTTGGAAACCGTTCGCAAAAGGGCAAGGTGAACATCAAGGTATCAAGACCTGCGGCTGACATTTACTTTGATGACATGAAGGAGCATCCTGCGCACAACTCTGCCGTAAAGATGGCGGCAACAGGGCTTATGAGGGGGGAATATGATGAGAACGGACTTTTATGCTTCAATCCCGACCTTGATATGACAAGAGGT
This sequence comes from Eubacteriales bacterium, assembly GCA_045541355.1. Lineage (GTDB taxonomy): Bacteria > Bacillota > Clostridia > Oscillospirales > CAG-382 > UMGS1387. The sequence continues at coordinate 14,662 of JAZQIW010000085.1, forward strand.
GATTTTCTTGCCCTTGCGCTTATAATGGCGGGACACGAAAACGACATTCCCTTTGCCTCAAAGACCAGCTTTGCCGACGACAGCATGATTCCGCAAAACATTAAAAGCTATGCCGAGTATGCCTTTGACAAGGGGATTGTATCGGGATATGAAAACCTTGACGGAAGCGTGAATTTTGAGTCCTCGGCAAAGGTAACAAGGGCTGAGGGTGCGGTTATAATAAGCAGAATACTTGAGCTTGATACAGAAGCCGGTGCCGTTCCTGCGTACAAGGATGTGGAAAGCGTTCCGGTATGGGCAGGAGATGCGGTTTTCTGTCTTGCACAGACGGGGATACTTGACGGACTTGACGGTGATGCATTTAACGCAGAAAGAGCAATAACAAGAGCAGAGGGTGCAGACATTATTTGCAATGTTGCCGAGTATCTTGAGGACAAGCAGAACAAAGAAAAGCCCAAGAAAAGCATCTTCAATCTTTTCGGACTTTTGGGGTAATTGATTTTTTATATAACTTTTTTATAAAAGCAGGAAGTTTCGCGGCTCGCAAGCCGCGGAACTCATCCCAAACAAAAATGTAACTTAAAAAGAAAAAAAGAAAAAAAGAAAAAAGAAAAAAGAAAAAAGAAAAAATTAGGTGATGCAAAATGGCATCAGCGAATCAATTTAATCGAGAATAATACGTGTTGTTCAAATCCAAAAAAGAAATGTTCCTTTTGCGGTTTCTTTTGGCGAACCTTTTCTTTTTCTAAAGAAAAGGTGGAAAAAACCGCGCATAAAAGTAACTAAAACTTATTTGTACTGTTTCAGAGCCTCGGCAAGAATAGAAAACTGTTCGGTTGAAAGCTTTTCACCTCTGACGTCTGCGTTCACCTTCAAGGTTTCGGCTATAATTTCTCCAAGTCTCTCCTTTGACAAGGAGGGATAAAGTCCGGAGAGGGCATTGGAAAGGGTTTTACGGCGCATGAGAAAGGCGTTTTTTATCACCTTTGAAGCCTCCTCAATCTGTTCGGGTGAAAAGCGGGGTTCTTTATACAGTTCAAGTCTTATTACGGCACTGTCAACCTTGGGTCTGGGATAGAAGCACCCTGACGGCACAGTAAAGAGCCGTTTTGCCTTACCGTAAAGATTCAGCTGACAGGTTATTGCGCCGTATTCCGAGCTTCCTGCATCGGCGCAAAGGCGGATTGCCACTTCTTTTTGCACCATGACCGTAATATAGTCAAATTTCCCGTACTGTTCAAGCAGCTTCATAATGATGGGTGTTGTTATATAGTACGGTAGGTTTGCACATACAGAGACGGGCATAAGAGTGCCGTCGTCCCGCCTTCTCTTTTCGTCAAGAAAGCTTACAAGGTCAATATCCATGATATCGCTGAATACCACTTCAATGTTATCAAAGCCATTAAGCGACTCTTTGAGAACACCTTCGAGGCTTGTGTCAATTTCCACCGCAACAACCTTTTTAAACCTTTTTGCAAGCTCCTTTGTGAGTATTCCCGCACCCGGACCTATCTCAAGTATCAGACTGTCTGCCTTGACGTCTGGAACTACATCCCCCTCGGGGAAGACAAAGTCGGTACATTCCATGGCGATACGCCGTGGAATTTTAACGTCTTGGAGGAAGTTCTGACCGTATTTTTTTTGAAATTTAAAATCGTGGTTTTGTAAAAGAGAGGACATTTATTATCTCCATTGTCAAAACAGGGGACCGTAGCGTATGCTAAGCCCCCTGAAGTGTTTTGGTTTATGTTTCTGTTTCTGTTATTCTTCTTCTGTTTCGAGATACTTTTCAAAATTCTTCTGCTTAAGCTCTGTCAGGTTGAGTCTGCCGAACATATCCGTTTCGTAACCCGAAAGCTTCTGAGTTATGTATTTTGAGTTATTGAATACAACGGGGATGACGGGCATCTGCTCAGCAAGGAATGCCTCTGCTTCGTGCATTGCTGCTGTTCTGTCTTCTGCATTTGTAGCAAAGATGAACTTTTCGCAAAGCTTGTCATAATCGTCATTTGCAAAGCCTGTTACGTGAGGTGCGTAAACAACATCTTCCTCGGAAGGACCTGTTGTAACATCTACAAAGCCGCCGCCGTACTGACAGGAGAATGAACTGAGCACGCCGTATGCATCACTTGTCATGGACTGCACGCTCATGGCAACTACCGATGCTGCGTTGAGAGCTTCATTATTCTGATTGAGGGGATATTCGCCGCGTTCCTTGGCGTTAATATACTTCTGAGGTCTGCTGGTGATGCTTACCTTGAAGCCAAGCTCTTCCCATGCAGCCTTGACTGCCTTAACAATTGTTTCCTCTTCGTCTCGGAGGTTGCTGTATTCAATTGTAATAATCTTGCTCTTTATGCCTGCTTCTTCAATGAGCTTTTTAGCTTCTGCGAGATTTGCCTTGGAGGAGATAACATTACCGCCTTCCTTGCGGAACTTGCCATCGCCTGCCTTCTTGTCATCTGTTCCTTCGGGAACAAAGCCTGTGGCGGGATCTGCCTTTACTGCCTTTGCAATTGTTTCTCTGTCAAGTACAAGAGAAAGTGCCTTTCTTACACGTGCATCCTTAAAGAGCTCATGGCTTTGGTCAAGGTAGAGACAGTATGATGAAAGAAGGTCATCTGTTTCTATGTCCTTTTCCTTGATCTGGGAAACAACCTCCTCGGATGCCGAGTTGAGATTGAGAAGGAAGGACTGCTCAGCAGCATATCTTTCGTAGTGGTCGCTCGCGGACTTTCCTTCGGAGTAGAGCGTGATAAGTCTGTAAGGCTTTACTATCTTGTCGTCTGCGTTGCTGTCGCTGTCGCCTACGCATCTGTAATATACGCTTCTTTCAAAGCTGAGCTCGCCTGTGTGCCAAGCCTTGATTTTGAACGGACCGTTTGTTATGTAGGTTGAACCTCCGGGAGCGCACCAGTCAGCGCCCTTGGATACAACGTCTTCACGAAGGGGAACGAGTGCGGGGCTTGCAAGGTGGCGGAGGAAGTATTCAACATTCTTCTTTATCTCACTCTTTGAGAAATCATCTTCGTTTGCGAAGGCGGGCTCAAAGATAATCTGGATTACATTGTCCTTGATGGAATAAACGCCAAGGTCATTGACGGAGCAAAGACCCATCTTTACCTTTTCCGCATTGAGAATGGGGTAAAGCAGAGCTGCATTGGAGTTTGTGCTTTCGGGAAGCAAAATTCTTGACCATGCATATATAAAGTCATCTGCATCAACGATGATACCGTCTGACCATCTGGAATTTTCAAGTGTGATTTCGAGCTTCAAAAGACCGTCTCTCTCGTCTATTTCATATTCCCAGTCCTTTGCGAGAGCCTTTTCAAGCTTTCCGTCTTCATTTATTGCTGTAAGACCTTCGTAGAGAAGACCCATTATTCTTATGGAGTCTGCACTTGTGTAGGCAGCACTCGGGTCTATCGACTCGGGGAGAGTTGTAAGAAACATCTGGATTTCGGCGCCCTTGATTTCTTCTTCCTTTTCACCCTCTTCGGTTTCGCCGCTTGAGCAGGCCGTGAACATCGAAAGAATCATGAGGCTTGCAAGAATGAATGCCAATAGTTTTTTCATAATTGTGTTTTCCTCCCAAAACTATTCTAAACTGCATGGGTATAAGTTTAACCTACCACATTTAATACACCATATTATAACACTATTTTCCTATATAATCAATCATATTTTTTTTAATTTTAATATTTTTCGGTTTGCACAAAAATGTTGTGGAAAATTGTGGAATTTACACAAACGTTTGCCGACGTGTTAAAATGACGGTCATATAATAAAAAAACAAGAATAAAAGACTTTGTTTTCTAATAAAATGTGAGTAAAAGGCTGAAAAACAAATAGGAGGTAATTGCAGATTATGGAAAACAGCTACTATCCCGAGGGGACTCTCTACGGGCAAGGCATAAATTCAGAATATACAGGCAGTCTTTCGGGGCTTGAATATGCAAGGGAGCACGGAATCATTCTTGAGGCGAAGGCATCCATGTGTGATTCATCCCACAATTTATATGTGACTCTGGGTACATACCGCGGAATAATACCCAAAGAGGAGGCGGCGTATTCTGCAAGCGGAGAGCCTGTAAAGGACATTGCGGTTATCACACGCGTGGGAAAGCCGGTGAGCTTTGTTGTAACGGACATAGAAAAGAGCGTGTCGGGTACGGTCATAAAGCTGTCAAGGCGTCTTGCACAGAAAAAGTGTTGTGAAGAATATGTATCGACATTAAATGCCGGTGACGTGATTGAGGCGTGTGTGACTCATATGGAGCAGTTTGGTGCATTCTGTGACATTGGCTGCGGAGTTATTGCGCTGTTACCGGTAGACTGCATTTCCGTGTCGAGAATAAGTCATCCTGCCGAAAGGTTTATCGCAGGTCAAAAGCTTCGTGCGGTTATAAAGGATATTGTAAAGGACACCTTCAGAGTTACACTTTCTCACAAGGAGCTTTTGGGAACGTGGAAGGAAAACGCTTCCATGTTTGAGCCGGGACAGACCGTGACAGGCATTGTCAGAAGCATCGAAAGCTACGGCATTTTCGTTGAACTGTCTCCCAATCTTGCAGGACTTGCCGAATGGTGCGACGGTGTCTCTGTCGGCGACTGTGCCGCCGTTTACATAAAGAGCATTATCCCCGAAAAAATGAAAATCAAGCTTGTTATTGTTGATATTGGCTGCAGAACCGAGTCTGTTGCACCCTCTGTCTATTTCGAGGACTCCCCGCACATCGACGAGTGGCGTTATTCTCCCGAAGAGTGTTCAAAGGATATTATTTCGGTATTTTAATTACAAAAAGGTGGTTTTTTCCACCTTTTATTTTTTGTTACTTCGGATTAGTTACAATTTTGTTTGGCAGGAAGTTCCGCGGCTTGCGAGCCGCGTTTTCCGCTGCTTTGGGAATTTCAAGTTACATTCCTGCCAGACAAAAAGAAACTAAAAAAAGAAAAAATTCCCCCTAATCATTTCCAATCATCGAATAAAAAGTTAAAATTGTAAACAATCCTTCAAAATCCTAAAAAAACCTTGACAAATTGAGAAAAAGATGGTAAATTTATATACTGCATTATAATCGAGTAGTAGTGTGTCTAACTTTCG
>JAZQIW010000086.1:0-8403 GCA_045541355.1 Eubacteriales bacterium
GCCAAGGGGCATCTCTGCCATAAGGCAGCACAGCACATAATCCTCAAGCTCCATTTCACATATTTCACCCGAGTCGCAAAGTACACTCACCTTTCTCATTTTTACATCTGTATTCTCGGGAGTTGATTCATACAAAACGCCGTTTTTTGAATTTTCATCCGCTTCATTATTCATTTTTTCCACAAAAACAAGCCCTTCGGCGTTCTCATGAGATTGCATTTCAGACACATTGTGCAAATCCTCGGACATCTTCTCCGGGGCATTTCCGTTTTTCGCCAACATTCTGTCAGTTCTTTGTACAATCAGCATTCCAAAGACAAGCACCATTCCGAACACACAAACAAGTACTCTCTTTAAAACGGCTTTTTTTCGTCTTCTTTCTGTTTGTAAACAAATTTGCATAATTTCAATTTACCTCTTGCATTTTTTTATGTTATATGGTATAGTGTTATAAATTATCAATTACTCCATGTTGTGAAAGGACTTTTTTTCATGTTTACAAATCATTATCCCGAATCTCTCAAAATGCTCACCGAAATGTGCAGGGAAAGCTATTCAATTCCTGCACAGGCTTTTCAAAATGCAAATGTAAAAAGGGGTCTTCGAAATTTTGACGGCTCGGGTATAGTTGCGGGTGTTACCAATATTTCAATGGTACATGGATACGTTCTCTACGAGGGCGAAAAAATGCCGGATGAAGGCAGGCTTCTCTACCGAGGCTACGACGTTCCCAAGCTTATTGACGGCTATACTGCCGACGGCCGCTACGGTTACGAGGAATGTACATTCCTTCTGCTTTTCGGTTTTCTTCCCACAAGGCAGCAGCTTGATGCTTTCAAGGATCTTGTCAGCTCCTGCTCTTTCCTCCCTCAAAACTTCAACGAGGATGTAATCATGCGTGCACCAAGCAGCAATATTATGAACAAGATGCAGTCCAGCGTTCTTGCTTTATATACATATGACGAAAATCCCGAGGATATGTCTCTTGACAACCAGCTAAGGCAGAGCATTCAGCTTATCGCGCGTCTTCCCATAATTGCCGCAAATGCATATTCCGTAAAGAAGCACATTTACGATCAGGACAGCTTACTTATTCACCGTCCCAAGGAAGGTCTTGCTACGGCACAGAATTTCATGCGCATACTGGGTCAAGACGTTTCATTTGACGAGGATGAGGCAAGGCTGCTTGACGTATGTCTTGTTCTTCATGCAGAGCATGGCGGAGGTAACAACTCCACCTTCACCTGCAGAGCCGAAACAAGCTCAGGCACAGACATATATTCGGCAACTGCCGCGGCAATCGGAGCACTTAAAGGTCCAAAGCACGGCGGTGCCAACATCAAGGTTGAGGAAATGTTCTCGGAAATCAAAGAGAACGTAAAGGACTGGAAGGACGACGAAGAGGTCAACGCATATCTTGAAAAAATCTTGAGAAAAGAAGCAGGCGACGGCAGCGGACTTATCTACGGCATGGGACACGCCATTTACACAAAGAGTGACCCGAGAGCCGTGGTTCTCAAAAAGCATGCCGAGTCTCTTGCAGAAAAGAAGGGCTTCAAGGCAGAGTTTGATTTACTCAAGAAGATTGAGGAGCTCTCACCCGCCGCTTTCCTTAATATCACAGGTCACGACAAGGCAATTTGTGCAAATGTTGATATGTACTCGGGTCTCATTTACAGAATGCTCGGCATCCCTGCTGAGCTTTACACCCCCCTCTTTGCTTCGGCAAGAATTGCTGGCTGGTGTGCTCACAGAATCGAAGAAATGCTGACAGGCGGAAAAATCATGCGTCCTGCCTACAAGACCATGTACAAGGTCAAGAATTACACCAACATTGACGACAGAACGAGTATTTAGTTGCGGCTTTTTTCACTTTGATTTAACAATCGCCGAGAAAGGAAAGAGGCAATGTTAAAAATATCCACCCAGACGGGCAGCTTCACGAAGCATTTTTCTGACAGGGAAATTGTTGATATGCTTTTTGATGCAGGCTTTGATGCCATTGACTATTCCTTCTTTGACGTATCAAGGTGCGATCCCGAAAAGGGCGATGCCGAATACAAAAAAAGATTTACAGAGCTAAGGAAATATGCCGAGGACAAGGGGTTATATTTCAATCAATCCCATGCGCCACATCCGTCAAGTCTTACCGACGAGGCTTTTACAAAAAGAAGATTTGATGAGCTTGTTACATCCTTGAAAAACTCATCATATCTCGGGGTACGCAACATCATAATCCACCCCCTCCAGCATCTTCGTTACTACACAAACGAAAACACCGAGGCACTCTACGAAATGAACCTTGATTTTTTCGCAAGGCTTATTCCCTACTGTGAGCAATACGGTATTACAATCTGCACGGAAAATATGTGGCAATGCTACGGAGATTCATCGAGAATCTGGGATTCGGTCTGTGCAAGGGCAGAAGAATTTGTAAGATACATTGACGGTGTGAACAGCCCATATCTGAGGGCCTGTGTTGACATAGGACACACGGTGCTTGTCGGGGAAAATCCCGTAAGAATGATTGAGGCACTCGGAAGCCGTGTTGCTGCGCTTCACGTTCACGACAACGACGGAGCAAGAGACGTGCATACGGTTCCGTTTCACGGCATAGTAAAATGGAACGAGGTGGCAAGGTCATTAAAGAAAATCGGTTACAGCGGTGAAATCACCTTGGAAGCCGGAGGCTTTATGTCATCAGGCAGCATTCCGCCGGAGCTATATCCGGACTGTGCAAGATACATGGCAAAAACCGCAAGGACATTTGCTAAGATGGTCGAGGAAGCATAGAAACAAACAATCAAAAAAACAAGGCAACAGCTTTTTGGCTGTTGCCTCTTTTTATCCTTATTTCTTTTCCTTTAGCTTTACATTTTCTTTACCGAGTATTCTTGAAAGTGTCTCAAGCATTGTGTCTGTAACAAAAGAGTGAGTATCAAGGGCACGCACCAACTTTTTGGTATCGTCAAAGTAGATATACACATCCTGTTTTCCGTAATTATATATTTCAAGAACACTCTGCGTCATGGAAAGCTGCTTTGAGCCTTCACCCTGCACCTTAAGATACAGGTCGGGAAGTGCTTTTTCGGGCGGTGTTTCCTTTTGTAGCTGCTCACTTGGTGGACTTTTTTTCTCCCCTCCGGTCATCAAAGCCGAAAGATTGACCTTTACCGTTTTGGAGTCGGGGGGAAATTTTACCTCGCGCTTTTGATTTGGAAGCTCGGGGATTGTCCCCTCCTTTACCTCAAACACGCTTCTCACAAGGATTTTGGGTTCCTGTCTCTGACCTTCAGACTCATCGCCCGAGGCTTCCTTTACGGAAATCTCGCCGCAAACTCCGAGAACCCTTCCTACACCAAGAATATGCGCGCTCGCTTCATAGACATTCGGAAATACTATAAGCTCTATTTCGCCCGTTTCGTCCTCAAACTGCACAAAAGCCATGCGACTGTCGTTTTTCGTCAGCTTTTCCTTCTTTTCGCTGACAATTCCAAGAAGTGTTACGGTTCTTCCGTCACGGTACTTTGTACCTGCATCCTCGGAAACATCAGCATTTATTTCCGACAGCTTATCGCATCTGAGCTTCTTTGCGGTAGAGGCATATTTTTCAAGAGGATGTCCCGAAAGATAAAGCCCTGTCATTTCCTTCTCCATGGAAAGAAGCTCATAGTACGAAAGCTCGGGTATATCGGGATAGCTTATATTAAGAGAGCCTGCCTCCTCCTGCTCGGAAACGCTTGAAAACATATCAAACTGTCCCTCGACATTTTTATGATTTCTTCTCTGAAGCGAATCTACGGCATCGGCAAAGGTTGCAAGAAGCTGGCTCCTTTTCTTTCCGAGTCCGTCAAGTGCCCCTGCACGTATGAGGCTTTCCACCATACGTTTATTTATCTCATTATCCGACATCCTTGTAAGAAAATCCTCAAGGCTAATATACCGTCCGTCAGTCATTCTCTTACTTACTATCTGTCTTGCAAAGCTCTCGCCCACATTCTTTATCGCCATGAGTCCGAACACAACTCCGTCTTTATCAGCCGAGAAAGAAAGTGTGCTTGTATTAATATCCGCCCGTGTAACCTTTACGCCCATTTTCTTACACGTGCCGATATATTCCATCACCTTATCGGTGCTTCCCATAACACTTGACAAAAGAGATGCCATATACTCATTTGTGTGATGACATTTGAGATATGCCGAATAATATGCAAGATATGCATAGCACGCAGCATGGGATTTATTGAAGGCATACTGGGCAAAGGTTGCCATGTCTTCATATATTTCCTTTGCCGCACTTTCGGGTACGCCGTTATTGACGGCACCCATTACCTCGACGTTTCCGTTTTCATCCTTCTTGCCGTATATAAAGTATTCGCGTTCCCTTTCCATTACGTCCTTTTTCTTTTTGGACATGGCACGTCTTACAATATCTGCCCTGCCGAACGAATAGCCTGCAAGACGTCGGAATATCTGCATAACCTGCTCCTGATACACTATGCATCCGTTTGTTACATCAAGTATATCTTCAAGGCTCTCATGGGCATATTTTACCTTTGAGGCATCCTTTCTGTTCGCAAGAAACTTCGGAATACTGTCCATAGGTCCCGGTCTATACAGAGATATTGCTATTGTAATATCCTCAATACTTTTCGGAACCATTCTCACAAGAAGGCTTCTCATTCCGCCCGATTCAAGCTGGAACACCCCGTCGGTATCGCCTTTGGAAAGAGTCCTGTAAGTAAGCTCATCATCAAGGGGAATATCCGAAACCGAAATACCCGCATTCCGTGCCGCCTCATAAATAACGGTAAGGTAACGCAGTCCCAAAAAGTCAATCTTTAAAAGCCCAAGGTCAGCTATCTCATTCATCGTATACTGGGTTACAACACAATCGCCGTTCATTGAAAGCGGAACATATTCCGACACGGGTTTATCTGTAATCACAACACCTGCCGCGTGGGTTGAGGTGTTTCTCGGCATACCCTCAATCTTTTTTGCAATATTTATAAGCGTGGCAACCTTGAAATCCTCGCGGCAAAGCTCTCGCAGCTCAGGGCTCTCTTCAAGCGCCTGTTCAAGTGTTATATTATACGGACGGGGTATGAGCTTTGCAACCCTGTCAACGTCTGAATACGGCATTCCAAGCACCCTGCCGACATCGCGTATTGCCGCCTTTGCCGCAAGAGTACCGAAGGTTACTATCTGTGCTACATGATCTTTGCCGTATTTCTCGGACACATAATCTATAACCTCGCCTCGTCTGAAGTAGCAAAAGTCCACATCAAAGTCGGGCATACTGACTCTTTCGGGATTGAGAAATCTCTCAAACAGCAGTCCATGGGGAATGGGATCCACGTCTGTTATTCCAAGGCAATATGCCGCAAGGCTTCCCGCACCCGAGCCTCTTCCCGGACCTACGGGTATCTCCTTACTCTTTGCATATGCAATAAAATCACGGACAATAAGGTAATATTCATCATAGCCCATGGAATTTACCACAGACAGCTCATATTCAAGGCGTTTTTCATAAGCCTGTCTATCGGGTTTTTCATACCTTGAAAGACGCTTCTCCAAGCCTTCACGGCACAATTTATCAAGATACTGTTTTGACGAAAGTCCGTCGGGGGGATAAAATGCCGGAAGAAAAATCTTATCAAACTCAAAATCAAAATTACATTTTTCAGCAATCCTCAAGGTATTCTCAAGCGCCTCGGGAGTATCCCTGAAAAGAATTGACATTTCCTCGGGCGTCTTGAGGTAAAATTCATCCCTTTCAAAGCCCTTTGCCCTGCCCTCACTAAGAGTGGTCTGCATCTGTATACACATAAGAACAGCCTGCGTCTGGGCATCCTCTTTATCCACATAATGAGCATCATTTGTGGCAACAAGGGGAATGCCGAGCTTTTTTGAAAGCTCTATCAGCTTTTCGTTGACAACCTCCTGCTCATCAATGCCGTGTCTTTGCATTTCAAAATAATAGTCATCGCCGAAAAGCGATTTCATTTTCAGAGCATGATTTACCGCATCGTCTATATTTCCGTCGAGAATTTTTTGAGGAACAAACCCCGCAAGGCAAGCCGAAAGAGCAACGAGTCCCTCGCTGTATTTCTCAAGCAGCTCCATATCTATTCTGGGCTTTGCATAAAAGCCTTCCGTAAAGCCGAGGGAGACCATTTTTATAAGGTTTTTATATCCCGTTTCATTCTTACACAAAAGCACAAGGTGATGATATTTGCCACCGATTCCGGAAGATTTTTCATGTCTTGAGCCGGGTGCAACATATACCTCGCAGCCCACAATCGGCTTTATTCCCTCCGACCTACACGCCTTATAAAATTCCACCGCACCGTACATTACGCCGTGGTCTGTTACGGCAAGAGCCGGCATACCCGATTCCTTCGCCTTTTTTACCGCCTCGCGTATTCTGCAGGCACCGTCAAGAAGGCTATATTCGGTATGAACATGAAGATGCACGAAAGACACAAAAATCACCTCCTGCTATATTTCTGAAAGTCCGACACAAGAATCGTGTTCTCTTGCGTTCTGTTACTGCTCTCCGAATGCTATTTTTATTATCTTTTCGAGTCTGTGATTGACACACGACTTAGTTATCGGCGGCTCATGTATCGCCGCAAGGTCCAAAAGCGAAAGGTCGGGATTATCTCGCCGCAGCGTAGCGGTATAAAGCAGCTTCTCGGGGAGATTTTCAAAGCGTTCATCCTTTTCAAGCTCCTTTATTGCATCAAGCTGGCGGCCCGCCGCATTTGCGCTCTTCAGCATATTTGCCATTTCGCAATTATTGACTCTATTGCAGTTATTACGTATATTCTTTTCTATCTGTGTATTGACAAGCTCAAAGGCACATTTCTGTGCGCCCATTACCGAAAGAACATGAAATATTGTATCGCCGTCCTTAAAATAAACAACATATTTTCCGCGGCGTCTTGAAATCTTTGCTTCAAGTCCCATTTCGCGAAGAAAAATACACATTTCATCCGCGTTCATTTCATTACTCATCTTCATTTCAAGATGATTACTCTTATCGGGGGCATTGACTGAGCCGCACCTCACAAATACGCTTCTGAGAAAGGCATTTCTGCATTCGGGGCAGACAAATACATCTCTATTTATAAGAGCATCCTCCTCAAGAAAAAGCTTTGCCGCCGCAGATGCCTTTTTACAGCACTTCTTTTCCTTGATTGAGAGCAAGGCTTCCTTTACCTCGCCCGTAAAGGTTTGCTTTTCGTTATTCTTTATCATAATGAGAAAAACTCTCCGTTTTCATTCAAAAGTTTAATTTCGGCTTCAAGGACAACTCCGCTTTTTGCCTTCACGGCATCTCTGACATATCGCATCAGAGATACTACATCACCTGATGTTGCATTATCAGAGTTTATCACAAAGCCTGCGTGTTTTTCAGACACCTGTGCACCGCCGACACAAAAGCCCTTAAGTCCCGCTTCCTCAATGAGAGCACCTGCAAAATAGCCCTCGGGGCGTTTAAAGGTACTGCCGCAGGACGGGTATTCAAGGGGTTGTTTATCCGCTCTTTTCTGCATTAGCTCTTTAGCGGCACTCACGCACTCTTGTGCATCCTTTTTGGAAAGGACAAACTCCGCACCCAGAATTACGCAGTCTTCTTTTTGGAAAGCACTTCTTCTATAACCGAAACCGCACTCATCCTTTGAAATTATCCTGACTTCACCATTTTCATCAACATAATGCACATTCTTTATTACATCCTTTGTCTCACCGCCATAGGCGCCTGCGTTCATATACACAGCTCCCCCGACGGTTCCGGGAATACCGTATGCAAATTCAAGTCCCGAAAGTCCCTTTTTACACATTTCAAGGCTAAGTGCCGTAAACGATGCGCCTGCCTCGGCATAGACTACTGTATCGGATATCATTTCTATCTTTTTCATACCGGTTGTAACAACAAGCGGCGTCTTTAAGCTTTCATCGGGAAGAAGTACGTTTGACATATTCCCGAGAACTATGTATTTTTTATTCTCTGATTTTAACGACCTTATTATCTGCACAAGTTCACATTCATTTTCGGGAAAATAACATTCTGTTACATTTCCGCCGGTTTTCATGCTTGTGAGGTTTTTTATTTCTTTGTTAAGGATTGGTGAGAGCATACTTTTCTCCTTATACATTTATTCATTATAAGTATATCACGTTTTTTTTATTTTGTGAAGAGGTTTATTCTTATTTTTTGCTTTTTGTTTTATTATTGTTTTTTTACTTTAAATTGATTACAATTTTGCCTGACAGGAGTTTCGCTGTCGGCGGACAGCGAGGCGTACTTTTGAGGTTTTAAGTTACTTTCTGTTTGGCAAGGAGTTCCGCGGCTTGCGAGCCGCGTTTTCCGTTCTTTTGTCCCGAAACAAAAGA
>JAZQIW010000087.1:0-45514 GCA_045541355.1 Eubacteriales bacterium
CTTTGATGATGTAAAGAACATGAAGTTCGACGGTCTTATTATTACGGGTGCTCCGATTGAGGACAAGGAATATGAGGATGTGGCGTACTGGAACGAAATCTGCGAAATATTCAAATGGTCCGAGAAGAATGTGTATTCCTGCTTCTATATCTGCTGGGCAAGCCTTGCGGCACTTTACTATTACCACGGCGTAAAAAAGGTCGCACTTCCCGAAAAGCTTTCGGGTGTATTCAGACATAAGGTGAAAAAGCCCGCACATCCCGTTGTGCGCGGCTTCGACCAGTACTTCTATGCGCCTCATTCCCGTCACTATGGCGTAAAAACAGAGGATGTCAAGGCAATAGAGGACATTGATATTCTTGCATCCAGCGAAAAGACGGGAGTTTATATCGCTTCAAGCAAGGATATGAGAAGAATTTATGTTACGGGACACTCAGAGTATGACTATGACACCCTGAAGAATGAATATTTCAGGGATTTTGCCAAGGGAATGAATCCCCATGTGCCCGAAAACTACTTCCCCTATGACGACCCCGAAAGAGAGCCTGTTAATATCTGGAGAAGCCACGCGCATCTTCTCTATTCCAATTGGTTAAACTATGTTGTGTATCAGAAAACACCCTACGATTTGGGAAATATGTAACCCGACACGCTATATATAATATATAGGAAGGAAAAATAATGAAACATACAAAGAAAGTCTTGGTGCTGCTGTGTGCATTGCTTGTTGCGGCAGCAGCCTGCTCCTGTAAAAAGCAGGAACAAACCAAAAACGAGCCCGTAAAGGAAAACCTTCCTCCCGTTGTGGAGGAGACACCCGAGGAAACACCCGAGGAAATACCCGAGCAGAAGCCTGAGGATAAGCCCGTGGAAACACCCGAGCATAACCATACACACGAGGAAGAAAAGCCCGAAACGAAAGAGGAGCTTGAGGCTCTTGCCGCCGAGGCTCTTTCAAAGCTCGAGACGCTTCCCGAATACCCCGCAGGATACCCTACCCTTGAGGATGTCAAGGCTCACTATGAAAAAGCAAATATGGCTGTCGGCTGGATTACAAGCACAGAAAAGATTGCCGTTAATTCCGCTGACACAATTATAAAGAACGGACTGCGTTATACAAGGGTTCGCCCCGATTGCCAGTACGGTGCCTCCGAGCTTAAAAAGCTTGCTCACGTGGAAACCGAAAAGCTCATATACAACCTCGAAACCCTTAGGGCTTATTATGAGACTCTTCTCTGTAAGCAGGATGCCGAGGACTATATGCAGGATATTGCCGACATCAGACGCTTTACCGAGGGAGATAACGGTGCGCTGTATGTTATAGACTTCAGCTATCTGCCCGACGGCTACACAAATGATGAGGAGTATTCCCTTACCAAAATCAATAATGATAAATACGAGTTTGTAGTAAATTACGGCGTCAAGACAAAAGACGGCGGCGTTAAACGCCATGATGAAACCATGTACTTCATTAAAGAAGACGGCAGATGGGTGCTTGAGGATTTCAGAGTCATAAAACAGTAGACTGTGTCCCTTGAGTTGCCTTGAAGCATGAATAAAATGCCAAAAACGGCATTTGTTCACATAATGTTTACAAAAAAATATGCAAAACCTATTGCAAAACGAAAAACCCTGTGGTAAACTATCTAAGCTTGATGTGCGATGAAGCGGGAGGTTGCGACTTCGGTCGGTAATTTCCGTGGAGTATGTCCGATAAACGGGCGACAGCAAAGATGAACCGTAAGCAGGGTTTTTTCTTGTCGTTTGCCTTTTCAAGCGAAGGCAGTGCGGCGGCAGGAGGTAAAGCCATGCAACGGCTCAAGTGTTCAACACGAGCCGAGGAACGGCCGATAAGAGTATCGGTACGCCTTGCGTGTGTCACGCCATAAGGTGTGGCAGGAAATACTTGGTTAAAGCTGCCCGAGACCCTTTCCCTAGCGTAGAGGATTTCGGGTTTTTAATTCGGGGACACCACGAAACACCCGGATGCGTGTTCAAATTTACTGTGCCGCATTTTAAAACTTCCTTCGTTATTATTAATAGCACGCAGGCGAAGGACAAAAATTTTAAAGGAGGCAGAAAAATGGCAACTCAGGAAAAAATCAGAATCAGACTCAAGGCTTACGATCACACTCTCATCGATCAGGCTGCAGAAAAGATCGTAGAAGCTGCAAAGAGAAACGGCGCTAAGGTTTCCGGTCCTATACCCCTTCCCACAGACAAGGAAGTAGTTACTATCCTTCGTGCGGTTCACAAGTATAAGGACAGCCGTGAACAGTTTGAGTTCAGAACTCACAAGAGACTCATCGACATCCTCAAGCCCTCACAGAAGGCTATCGAGGCACTTGTTGATATTGAGCTCCCTGCAGGTGTTGAATCCGAAATCATTACATTCTAATTGATTTAAGGAAGACACTGCAAAAAAACAAAGCGTTATTGCCGCAAGGGAAACCTTGAGGTTAATACAAATCGAGGGTGTCTATACCGCACCCGAGATAGGATTTAAATCCGGTCATGTTGGCCGTTGTTC
The DNA here is from genome assembly GCA_045541355.1 of Eubacteriales bacterium. GTDB lineage: Bacteria > Bacillota > Clostridia > Oscillospirales > CAG-382 > UMGS1387. The sequence goes on from JAZQIW010000087.1 coordinate 2,531, forward strand.
CGGGGGTTGCAATTTCCGGAATAATACAAGGCGGTCAACCAATAACTAAGGAGGAAAAGACATGAAGAAAGGTATAATCGGTAAGAAACTCGGCATGACTCAGATCTTTGACGAAGTGGGAAATGTAATTCCCGTAACAGTCATTGAAGCAGGTCCCTGCGTAGTCGTTCAGAAGAAGACAGTGGAAAATGACGGCTATGATGCTGTACAGCTTGGCTTCGAAAACGTGGAAGAAAGAAAGCTTTCAAAGCCCGCAAAGGGACACCAGGCTAAGGCAGGAACAATGAAGAGACATCTCAAGGAATTCAGACTTGACGATGCAGCGTCTATGAATGTAGGCGACGAAATTAAGGCAGACGTTTTCGCAGCAGGCGAATGCGTTGACGTAACAGGTCTCACAAAGGGTCACGGTTACACAGGTGCAATCAAGCGTTGGAACTTACACAAGCTTGAAATGACACACGGTGTAGGTCCTGTTCACCGTCAGTCCGGTTCAATGGGTGTTATCGACCCCGCCAGAATCTTCAAGGGTAAGAAGATGGCAGGTCAGTACGGTCATGAACAGGTGACAATGCAGAACCTCGATGTAGTAAAAGTAGACGTTGAGAAGAACCTCATCGCCGTAAAGGGTGCTGTTCCCGGCCCCAAGGGCGGTATCGTGTTCGTTCGCTCAACAGTAAAGTAAGCGAAGGAGGAAACATAAATGCCAAACGTAGCAGTATTTGATATGGCAGGCAACAAGCAGGGCGAAATGGAGCTCAGCGCTACCGTATTCGGCGCAGAAGTAAATGAACCCGTCCTCCACAGCGTTGTCAGAGCATATCTCTTAAATCAGAGACAGGGTACACAGAGTACCAAGACAAGAGCAGAAGTTTCCGGCGGCGGCATCAAGCCTTGGAGACAGAAGGGTACAGGTCGTGCAAGACAGGGTTCAACCCGTTCACCTCAGTGGGTACACGGCGGTATCGCATTCGGCCCCAAGCCCAGAAGCTGGAAGGTTTCTATCAATAAGAAGGTAAAGAGAATCGCTATGCAGTCTGCACTCAGCGCAAAGGTTGCTGAAAATGAGCTCGTAGTAGTAGATTCCATCGCAACAGGCGAATACAAGACCAAGAAGATCGTTGAAATGCTTAAGGCACTCGGTGCAAAGAAGGCGCTTATCGTTCTTCCTGAGGTTGACAAGTTCGTAGTTGAGTCTGCGTCCAACATTCAGGGCGTAAAGACAGCAATCCCCGGCACACTCAATGTATACGACATTCTCAAGTATGATATGTTCATCGTTGCTAAGGATGCTGTTAAAGTAATCGAGGAGGTATACGCATAATGAAAACATTACATGACGTTATTATCAAGCCGATTATTACTGAAGACAGTATGGCAAGACTTGCTGACAAGAAGTACACATTTGAAGTAGCTTCCGACGCTTCCAAGGTTGAAATCAAGAAGGCAGTGGAAGAAATCTTCAAGGTGAAGGTTGACAAGGTTAACACAATCAGCATGAAGAGCAAGAACAAGAGAGTTGGCTACCACTTCGGCAAGACAAGCGAGTGGAAGAAGGCAATCGTAACTCTTAAGCCCGATTCCAAGACTATCGAATTCTTCGATAGCATGATGTAATCGGAAGAAAGTTTTCAAACGCGGCGGCAAAGGGGCGCCAAACCCCACGGTATCGCCGAGAAATGGAGTAAAAAATGGCAGTTAAGACATTTAAACCTACTACTCCGGCAAGAAGACAGATGACTGTTCCCAGCTTCGATGAAATCACAAAGAAGACTCCCGAGAAAAGTCTCGTAACAGTCCTCAAGAAGCATGCCGGACGTAACAATACAGGTAAGATAACCGTTCGTCATCAGGGCGGCGGCAACAGAATCAAGTACAGAATCATCGACTTTAAGAAGAAGATTGAAAATGTACCCGCAACAGTTCTCGCAATCGAATACGACCCCAACAGAACAGCTTACATCGCACTCATGCAGTACGAAACAGGCGAAAAGACATACAGCATCGCGCCCGTAGGTCTTAAGGTTGGCGACGTAGTAATGAACGGCAAGGAAGCAGATATCAAGCCCGGTAACGTGCTTGCAATCAATGACATTCCCGTCGGTACACTTATCCACAACATCGAGCTCTACCCCGGCAAGGGCGGTCAGCTTGTAAGAAGTGCAGGTACTTACGCACAGCTTATGGCTAAGGAGAACGGTGTTGCTCAGGTAAGACTTCCCTCCGGTGAAGTAAGAATCATCAGACTTGACTGTAAGGCAACAATCGGTCAGGTAGGTAATCTCGAACACGAAAACATCAACATCGGTAAGGCAGGTAAGAAGCGCCATATGGGCATCCGTCCTACCGTACGCGGTTCCGTAATGAACCCCTGTGATCACCCCCACGGTGGTGGTGAAGGCAGAGCTCCCATCGGTCGTGCAACACCTGTTACACCTTGGGGCAAGCCCGCACTCGGTTATAAGACAAGAAACAAGAAGAATCGCACAGATAAGTTCATCGTTAAGAGAAGAAACGATAAGTAATCTTACGGTGATATAAGGAGGAAATAACTTTGAGCAGAAGCATTAAAAAAGGACCTTTCGTCGAAGCAAAGCTCTTCAAGAGAATTGAAGAAATGAACGCTCAGGGCGAAAAGAGAGTTCTCAAGACATGGTCTAGAGCTTCCACAATATTCCCTCAGTTCGTGGGTCACACAATCGCTGTTCATGACGGCAGAAAGCACGTTCCCGTATATGTAACCGAAGATATGGTTGGACATAAGCTCGGCGAATTTGCTCCCACAAGAACATTCAAGGGACACGCAGGCTCTAAGACAAGTAAGTAATAAATCGAAATCGAACGCAGTACCGTACACAGTACGGACAAGTATTGCGAAAGGAGGCTAACTCATGGAAGCAAAAGCATATTTAAGAGATCTGAGAATATCCCCCAGAAAGGTTTCGATAGTTCTCGACCTCATCAGAAATAAAGATGTTGCGACCGCAGCGGCAATCCTTGCTAACACACCTAAGGCAGCAAGCCTTCCCGTTGCAAAGCTTTTAAAGAGCGCAGTTGCAAACGCTGAAAACAACAACGGCATGGATGTTTCCAAGCTCTATGTTTCACAGTGCTTCGTAACTCCCGCAAGAATAGCTAAGAGAATACAGCCCCGTGCACAGGGCAGAGCTTTCAGAATTCTTAAGAGAAGCTCACACGTAACAATCGCGGTAGCTGAAAAGCAGTAATCGCAAGGTGCAAACACAAATTAAAATTTAAGAAGACGTAAAATAAATACGTTAAATCCAACAAAGGAGGCTTAATACGGAGTATGGGTCAGAAAGTTAATCCGCACGGCTTACGTGTAGGCGTAATAAAAGACTGGGACTCCAGATGGTTCGTTAAAGACGAAGTATTCGGAGATACTCTTGTAGCAGACTACAAGCTCAGAAATTGGCTTAAAGAAAAACTGCAGGGTGCCGGCGTTCCCAAGATTGAAATTGAACGTGACGGCAAGAGAATAAAGGTGTTTATCCACTGCGCAAAGCCCGGTATCATCATCGGTAAGCAGGGCGCAGAAATCGATAAGCTCAAGGGAGAAATTGAAGCGTTCACAGGTGAAACATGCCTTGTAAACGTAACAGAAGTAAAGTCCCCCGACCTCAACGCACAGCTCGTATCCGAGTCCATCGCAGCACAGCTCGAAAGAAGAATTGCATTCAGAAGAGCAATGAAGCAGGCAATCGGAAGAACAATGAAGCTCGGCGCAAAGGGTATCAAGGTTCAGCTCTCCGGCCGTCTTAACGGTGCGGAAATCGCAAGAACCGAAACTTATCATGAAGGTACAATTCCGCTTCAGACAATCAGAGCAGACATCGACTACGGTTTCTGGGAAGCAAACACAACTTACGGAAAAATCGGTGTAAAGGTTTGGATTTACAGAGGCGAAGTTCTTGCAAATGCAGCAAAGAGACAGAACAGAAGACCTTCAAAGACTGAAGGAGGCGAAAGATAACTATGTTAATGCCAAAGAGAGTTAAGTACAGAAGAGTACAAAGAGGCAGAATGACCGGTAAGGCAACTCGTGGCAACACAGTTTCTAACGGTGAATTTGGTCTTCAGGCGGTAGAACCCGCATGGATCACAAGCAACCAGATCGAAGCAGCCAGAATCGCGATGACAAGATACATCAAGCGTGGCGGTAAGGTTTGGATCAAGATATTCCCCGACAAGCCCGTAACAGAAAAGCCCGCTGAAACTCGAATGGGTTCCGGTAAGGGTTCACCTGAATACTGGGTAGCGGTAGTTAAGCCCGGCAGAGTAATGTTTGAAATGGCAGGCGTAACAGAAGAACAGGCAAGAGAAGCTATGCGTCTCGCATCTCACAAGCTTCCCGTAAAGTGCAAGTTTGTTAAAAAAGAGGAGGCATAAGGAATGAAAATTACAGAAATCAGAGAAAAATCCTCCGAACAGCTTACAGAACTTCTTAAGCAGCAGAAGGAAGAACTTTTCAACCTTCGTTTCCAGCATGCGATTCATCAGCTCGAAAATCCCCAGAAGATTGTAGAGACAAAGAAGACAATCGCTAAGATCCTTACAGTCCTCACTGAAAAGCAGGCGTAAGCGGGAAAGGAGATATAACAAATGGAAAGAAATCTCAGAAAGACCAGAGTCGGCATCGTTTCCAGCAATAAGATGGACAAGACAATTGTAGTATCTATTCTGGACAGCGTTAAGCACCCGCTTTACAAAAAGGTTATCAAGAGAACTGTAAAGTTCAAGGCTCATGATGAAAACAACGAGTGCAACATCGGCGACAAGGTCGAAATTATGGAAACAAGACCCCTCTCAAGAGACAAGAGATGGAGACTTGTGAGAATTATCGAAAAGGCAAAATAAGATATTGTATCTATAATGTCGATACAATCTATTAAGGAGGATACAAAACATGATACAACAGCAGTCGTACATGAAGGTAGCCGATAACACCGGCGCCAAAGAACTCATGTGTATCCGTGTGCTCGGCGGTACAGGCAGAAGATACGGCCGTATCGGTGACGTTGTGGTATGTTCCGTTAAAAAGGCAACACCCGGCGGCGTTGTAAAGAAGGGCGATGTTGTAAAGGCAGTAATTGTCAGAACAGTACAGAGCCTCAGACGTGCAGACGGTAGCTATATCAGATTCGATGAAAATGCAGCTGTTATAATCGGCGCAGATAAGAACCCCAAGGGTACTCGTATTTTTGGCCCGGTGGCAAGAGAGCTTCGTGAAAAGGATTACCTTAAGATTCTCTCCCTCGCACCGGAAGTACTTTAAGGGAGGAATAGACAATGGCATTAACAAAGTATGAAAAGAAGCTCGCTGTACGCAAGGGCGACACAGTTGTTGTAAACAGCGGCGACGATAAGGGCAAGAAGGGCAAGGTGCTCGAGGTTTCCAGAGGCGAAGGCAAGGTCATCGTTGAAGGCGTAAACATCGTAACAAAGCACGTAAAGCCCAGAAGACAGGGCGAAGAAGGCGGCCTTATAAAGACAGAAGGCGCGTTCTACGCATCCAAGGTAAACGTATACTGCGCAAAGTGCGACAAGGGCGTAAGAGTCAGCCACAAGGAAGTTGGCGACAAGAAGGTTCGTGTATGTGCTAAGTGCGGCGAAGAACTTTAATTCGTGAGGGAGGAAAAGTAAAATGGCAGCTAGACTTAGAGACTATTATAACAACGAAGTTGCTCCCGCACTCATGAAGAAGTTCGAGTACAAGAGTCCGATGCAGATACCCAAGCTTGATAAAGTGGTTATCAACATCGGTGCGGGCGACGCAAAGGATAACGCAAAGGTTATCGATAACATTATTGCTGACCTCGAAACCATCACAGGTCAGAAGGCAGTACCTACCTATGCAAGAAAGTCGGTAGCAAACTTTAAGCTCCGTCAGGGCATGAAGATAGGTGCAAAGGTTACACTCAGAAGCGAAAAGATGTACGAGTTTGTAGACAGACTCTTCAATCTTGCACTTCCCCGTGTACGTGACTTCAAGGGCATCAACCCCGATTCCTTCGACGGAAGAGGCAACTATTCCCTTGGTCTTAAGGAACAGCTCATATTCCCTGAAATCGAGTACGATAAAATCGAAAAGATCAGAGGTATGGACATAGTATTCGTAACAAGCGCAAACAACGACGAGCAGGCAAGAGAGCTTCTTAAGCTTCTCGGCGCACCGTTCGCTAAATAAGAGGGGTAGGTAACGAAAAATGGCAAAGAAAGCAATGGTTTTAAAGCAGCAGAAGACACAGAAGTTTTCTACTCGCGAATATAACAGATGTAAGATTTGCGGACGCCCCCATGCTTATATGAGAAAGTACGGAATCTGCCGTATCTGCTTCAGAGAATTGGCTTATAAGGGTCAGATTCCCGGAGTTAAAAAGGCAAGCTGGTAAATCTTATTCTCATTAAAATCAATAAGGAGGTCACAAATCATGCAGATAACAGACGTTATAGCAGATATGCTTACACGTATCCGTAACGCAAACTCTTCAAAGCATGCGACAGTGGATATCCCCGCTTCCGGCGTGAAGAAGGCAATCGCAGAAATCCTTCTTGAAGAAGGTTATATCGCAGGATACGAAGTTCTCGACAACGGAAATCAGGGAACTATCAGAGTAACTCTCAAGTACGGCGCAAACAAGTCCAAGGTTATTCAGGGTCTTAAGAGAGTATCTAAGCCCGGTCTTAGAATCTATACAAGCTGTGAAGATATGCCCAAGGTAATGAAGGGACTCGGTATTGCGATCATCTCCACATCCAAGGGAATTATGACCGATAAGAAGGCAAAGAGCCTTCACGTCGGCGGTGAAGTTCTCGCATTTGTTTGGTAAGAAAAATACCAAATGATACGAGTGAGCTGTAAGGCACAAAAGTGCATACAGACACAAAAATCGTAAATAACGCAAAGGAGAAAAGTTATGTCAAGAATAGGTAGAATGCCTATTACTGTTCCCGCCGGCGTTGACGTAACAATAGGTGAAAACAACGTAGTTACAGTAAAGGGCCCCAAGGGCACACTTACTGAAAACCTCAGCAAGGATATGACAATCAAGCTCGAGGGCAACGTACTCACAGTTGAACGCCACAGCGAAGAAAAGCAGTATAAGGCTCTCCACGGTTTAACACGTTCACTCCTCTTCAATATGGTTGAAGGTGTTGCCAATGGATATAAAAAGGAACTCGAAGTAAACGGCGTAGGTTACCGTGTTGCCATGGAAGGCAAGACACTCGTGCTCACAATCGGCTATTCTCACCTTGTAAAGATTGAGGCAGAAGAAGGCATTGAGCTCGCTTGTCCCGATGCAAACCACATCACAGTAACAGGCGCAAGCAAGCAGAGAGTCGGCGAAGTAGCAGCAATTATCAGGAGCAAGAGACCCCCCGAACCTTATCACGGCAAGGGTATCAAGTATGCTGAAGAACACATCAGACGTAAGTCCGGTAAGGCCGGCAAGTAATAAAGAAGGGAGTGCAGAAAAATGTTTACAAGAAAAGACAGTAACATCCAGCGTAAAAAGAGACATACAAGAGTCCGCGGAAAAATCAGCGGCACTGCATCCCGTCCTCGTCTGTGCGTATATAGATCTCTCAGCAATATCTATGCACAGGTAATCGACGACACTTGCGGCAAGACTCTTGTAAGTGCAGCATCCAACGAAAAGGATTTCGCAATGTACGGCGGAAACAAGGAAGCTGCAAAGAAGGTTGGCGAAGCAGTTGCTAAGCGCGCAATTGAAAAGGGTATCACCGAAGTCGTATTCGACAGAGGCGGTTACATCTATCACGGACGCGTACAGGAACTCGCAGAAGGCGCACGTGAAGCCGGATTAAAATTCTAAGGAGGGGCAGACAATGGCTAGAAATATTGACCCTGCAACACTCGGCGAGCTCGTAGAAACAGTTGTTGAAACAAGACGTGTTTCCAAGACTGTAAAGGGCGGACGTATCATGCGTTTTGCTGCAGTAGTTGTAGTTGGTGACCAGAACGGTCACGTTGGCTACGGTATCGGTAAGTCTGCCGAAGTACCCGAAGCTATAAGAAAAGCAATCGAGGATGCTAAGAAGAACATCATCGAAGTATCTCTCAAGAACACAACAATTCCTCACGATATCATCGGCGAATTCGGCGCAGCAAGAGTAATTCTTAAGCCCGCCGCAGAAGGTACCGGTATCATCGCAGGCGGCACAGTAAGAGCCGTAGTAGAAGCAGCAGGTATCAAGAATATCAGAGCAAAGTGTTTAAGAAGTAACAACAAGATCAACGTAGTAAAGGCTACATTTGAAGGCCTCAGAGCTCTCAGAAGCGCTGAAGAGGTTGCAAAGATGCGTGGCAAGAGCGTTGAAGAAATAGTAGGCTAAGGAGGTAGCGGCAAATGTCAAAGGTAACAATTACTTTAACTAAGAGCCTTATCGGCTGCTTAGGCAAGCAGATTGCAACTGCTCACTCCCTCGGTCTCCGCAAGATAGGCGATACAACAGTACAGGAAAAGAGCGCAGTTACCGAAGGTAAAATCCGCGTAATTTCCCACCTTGTATCCGTAGAACAGGAGGGCTAATCAATGAAGCTTCATGAATTATCTCCCGCAGCCGGTTCTTCCAAGTCCGCTTGGAGAAAGGGCCGTGGTCACGGTTCCGGCAACGGTAAGACAGCAGGTCGCGGACATAAGGGCCAGAACGCTCGTACAGGCGGCGGTGTAAGACCCGGTTTTGAAGGCGGTCAGATACCTCTTTACAGAAGACTTCCCAAAAGAGGCTTTACAAACGATATGTTTAAGAAGGAATACGCAATTATCAACGTAGAACTTCTTGATAAATTCAATGACGGTGACACAGTTTCTATTGAAACTCTCGTAGAACAGGGTATCGTAAAGAAGGAACTTTGCGGACTTAAGGTTCTCGGCAGAGGTGAAATCACCAAAAAGCTTACCGTTAAAGCGACAATCTTCTCCGGCAGCGCAAAGGAGAAAATCGAAGCCGCAGGCGGAAAGGCTGAGGTGATCTAAGGTGTTTCAGACATTAAAGAATGCATGGAAAATCGCAGAATTAAGAAGTAAGATAATCTTTACAATTGTGATCATAGTGCTTTACAGAATCGGTTCTGTAATCCCCGTTCCCTATGTAGATGCAACAGCACTCAGCTCTGCATTTGATAATCAGAGTCTGTTTGCATACTTCAACATTCTCTCAGGTCAGGCCTTCTCACAGGCAACCCTGTTTGCTCTTTCAATCTCACCTTATATCACATCATCAATTGTTATCCAGCTTCTTACAATCGCAATTCCTGCCCTTGAAAGACTTTCCAAGGAAGGTCCCGAAGGCAGAAAGAAGCTCACACAGATTACAAGATACTGCACAGTTGCTCTCGCACTCGTAACAAGTATCGGTTACTACACATACCTCAGAAACGCAATCGGTATTCTCACAGACAGAAGCTTCTTTGCGGCTGTTGTAATCGTAGCTTGCTACTGCGCAGGTGCATCCATTATCATGTGGCTTGCAGAAAAGATTAATGAATTCGGTATCGGTAACGGTATCTCCATGATCCTTTTTGCTAACATCGTTGCCAGCCTTCCCAGCATCATCTTTGTTGCTTTCGAAAGAGCAGGTACAAGCTCACTTGGTATCGTAATTCCCGTTATTACAATCGTAATGCTTCTTGCTATGATAGTATTCATCGTTTATGTAACTAACGCGGAAAGAAGACTCCCTGTACAGTATGCAAAGAGACAGGTTGGCAGAAGAATGTACGGCGGTCAGAACACCTACATTCCCATGAAGCTGAACATGAGCGGCGTTATGCCTATCATCTTCGCAAGCTCCATCGCTGCTATCCCCACAACTCTTGCACTTATAATCCCCCCCAAGGCAGGCGGCGTTTGGGAAAAGATCGTAGGATTCTTCTCCTCCACATCCCCTGTTTATATGGTACTTTATTTCCTTCTCATCATCGGTTTTTCTTACTTCTATCTTGCAATCTCCTTCAACCCTGTTGAAATTGCAAATAACCTTAAGAACAACGGTGGTTCCGTTCCCGGAATCCGCCCCGGTAAGCCCACTACCGACTACATCACAAAGATACTCGGCAGAATCACTCTTATCGGCGCTATTTTCCTCGGAATCGTAGCAACTCTTCCCCTTGTTGTAGGTATGATTGACACCAACCTTGCAGGTCTTGCATTCGGTGGTTCTTCACTCCTCATCTTAGTAAGCGTTGCTCTTGAAACATTTAAGGAAATCGAAGCTCAGATGACAATGCGTCACTATAAGGGCTTTCTTGAATAAGCCGAATACCTGATACTATAAAGAGGAACATTCAATGAATATAATATTTTTTGGAGCTCCCGGAGCAGGTAAAGGAACTCAGGCTGAAATAGTCAGCGAAAAGCTTAATATCCCTACAATCTCAACAGGCGCAATAATCAGAGCTGCCATCAAGGCAGGCACTGATATGGGCAAGTCCGCACAGAGCTACATCGAAAAGGGAGCTCTTGTGCCGGATGAGGTTGTAATAGGTATTATAAAAGACAGACTCGATGAAGAGGACTGCAAAAACGGATTTATTCTGGATGGTTTTCCCAGAACAATCCCGCAGGCAGAAGCCCTCGACAAAATGGGTGTTGTAATAGACACCGTTCTCGAGCTGGACGTCCCCGATGAAGAAATCGTAACGCGCATGGGCGGCAGACGCGTTTGCCCTGTATGCGGTGCGACGTATCACACAAAGTTTAACCCCTCGACTGCAGGCGAAAACTGCGACAAATGCGGCAAGGAGCTTACAATCCGTAAGGATGATGCCCCTGAGGTAGTAAAGTCAAGACTTGCAGTATATCACGAGGAAACCGAACCGCTTAAGGATTACTACGGTAAGAAGGGACTCTTAAAGACCGTAAGAGGTCAGGAAGAGCTCTCCGACACCACAAGGCTTACCCTTGAAGCACTCGGTATCTGAGGCAAAACAGATGATTAGCTTAAAGAATAAAGAAGATTTACTTCTTATGCGGCAGGCAGGAAGAATAACCGCAGGAGCTCTTGAGGTTGCAAGAGAGCTGGTAAAGCCCGGTGAGTCACTTGTTTCGATTGACACGCAAATCCGCAAATTCATCGAAAAAAACGGTGCCAAGCCATCCTTTCTGGGATACGGCGGTTTTCCCGCAAGTGCCTGCATAAGTGTGAACGAAGAGGTTATCCACGGAATCCCCTCGTCGAGACGGCTGGAGGAGGGTGACATTGTCAAGGTCGATGTCGGAGCCTTCTATAAAGGCTTCCACGGAGATGCGGCAAGAACCTTCTTCTGCGGCAAGGTGTGCGATGAGGCGGTGCTGCTTGAAAAAGTAACCCGCGAGAGCTTCTTTGAAGGAATCAAATACGCCGATATCAATCACAGAGTCGGCGACATATCAAATGCAATTCAGAATTACGTTGAGTCAAACGGATTTTCCGTGGTCCGCAATTACGTGGGTCACGGTGTGGGAAAAAACCTGCACGAGGATCCTGAGGTACCAAACTTCGGACGTGTCGGCAAAGGCCCGAGACTCTATGAGGGTATGACCCTTGCAATAGAGCCGATGGTAAATGCAGGAACGTATGAGGTAGAGGTGCTTGACAATGACTGGACAGTAGTAACGCTGGACGGCAGACTGTCGGCGCACTATGAAAACACGGTGGCAATAACCGAAAACGGTGTTGAAATACTGACAAGCGTCGAATAACTAATCAGAAATTACAGAATATGGAGGGAAACATTGTGTCAAAGGACGATGTAATGGAATTTGAAGGCGTTGTAACGGAAGCACTTCCGAATGCAACATTTTTAGTAAAGCTTCCCAATGACCATGTAGTAACGGCACATATCTCAGGCAAGCTCAGAATGAACTTTATCAAGATATTGCCCGGTGATAAGGTGACGGTTGAGGTTTCGACCTACGACCTTACCAAGGGAAGAATAACCTGGCGCGCAAAGTAATTTGCAGTGCCTTTTAACAGGAGGATTTCAAAATGAAAGTTAAGCCTTCGGTAAAGAAAATATGCGAAAAGTGCAAGATAATCAAGAGACACGGTATCATCATGGTTATCTGCGAAAACCCGAAGCATAAGCAGAGACAGGGCTAATAAAGTTAGCCTAATAGCGTCAAGACGACGAGAAAACGAGGTGTAAATAAATGGCACGTATATCCGGCGTTGACCTTCCCAGAGAAAAGAGAGTTGAAATAGGCCTCACTTATATCTACGGAATCGGTCTTACAAGCTCAAAAGACATACTTGCAAAGACAGGCATTAACCCTGATACAAGAGTTAAGGACCTTACAGAAGACGACGTAGCAAAGCTCCGTGAAGTTATCGAACATGAATACACCGTAGAAGGTGACCTTCGCAGAGAAGTAGCTCTCAACATTAAGCGTCTTGTTGAAATCGACGCGTACAGAGGCGTAAGACACCGCAAGGGTCTTCCCGTTCGCGGACAGAGAACAAAGACAAACGCAAGAACACGCAAGGGTCCCGCAAAGACAATTGCTAACAAGAAGAAGTAATAGGAAAGGAGAGACAAAACATGGCACCTACTAAAAAGACAGTATCTAAAAAGCGCAGAGAACGCAAGAATATTGAAAAGGGTTGTGCACACATCCGCTCTTCTTTCAATAACACAATCGTTACACTTACAGACCTGAACGGTAATGCTCTCAGCTGGGCATCCGCAGGCGAAATGGGCTTCAAGGGCTCCAGAAAGTCTACTCCCTACGCAGCTCAGACAGCAGCAGAAACTGCAGCAAAGCTCGCTATGGAACACGGTCTTAAGACAGTTGAAGTATACATCAAGGGCCCCGGTCAGGGACGTGAATCTGCAATCAGAGCACTCCAGACAGCAGGTCTTGAAATTGTATCCATCAAGGACGTAACACCCATTCCTCACAATGGCTGCCGTCCCCCCAAGCGCAGACGCGTTTAATTAACTCTGAAGGGACACAAAACAACAAAGGTTAAAAAGTCCCGAAAATGATTTAAGGAGGAAAAAACAATGGCAAAATATACAGGCCCCGCTTGCAGACAGTGCCGCAGAGAAGGCGTAAAGCTGTTTGGCAAGGGTGAACGTTGCTATACTGAAAAGTGCGCACTTTCCAGACGTACAGGTGTTCCCGGTCAGCACGGCGCAGCTCGTAAGAAGGTCGGCGAATACGGTAAGCAGCTTCGTGAAAAGCAGAAGGCAAAGAGATACTACGGTATCCCCGAAAAGCAGTTCAGAACATACTTCGAAAAGGCTGATGCTAAGGAAGGTATGACAGGTGAAAACCTCCTCTGCCTCATCGAACGCAGATTCGACAACGTAGTGTTCAGAATGGGTATGGGTGAAAGCCGCAGAGATGCAAGACAGCTTGTTGTTCACGGACACTTTGAAGTAAACGGCAAGAAGGCAAATATCCCTTCAATGATTCTCAAGGCAGGCGACGTAATCACTGTTAAGGAAACAAGCAGAAAGTCTGAAAAGATTAAGGCACTTGTTGAAAACATGGAAAACAGAACAAGCCCTGCATGGCTTGAAGTTGATAAGGCAAACGTTGTAGCTAAGATTGTTGCTCTCCCCAAGAGAGAAGACATCGACTTCCCCTTCGAAGAACAGCTCATCGTCGAACTTTACTCCAAGTAATAAAGCAATTCATTATTGGATGCGGAATCATAGACAAGGGAGGTTTTAGCAATGATCGAAATAGAAAGACCGAATATAACAACAGTCGAACTGAAATCCGATGGCTCTTACGGAAAGTTTGTAATTGAGCCTCTGGAAAGAGGATATGGCACAACACTCGGTAATTCACTTCGCAGAGTCCTGCTCAGCTCTCTTCCGGGAGTGGCTGCGACCAGCGTGAAAATTGACGGTGTGCTGCACGAAATCTCCATAGTACCCGGTGTAAAAGAAGATGTACCGGAAATCATACTCAACATCAAGGCAATCACTGCAAAGCTTCACACTGATGCTCCCAAGACAGTAATCTTAGAAGCAACAGAGGAAGGCGAAATTACAGCAGGTGACATCAAGTGCGATGCTGACATCGAAATCCTTAACAAGGAACAGCACATCGCATACCTTGAGGACGGCGGAGTTCTCAGAATGGAAATCACATTTGAGCATGGCAGAGGATACGTATCCGGCGAAAAGAACAAGCTGGCTATGCAGAATCCCCCCATCGGCCTTATCTGTGTTGACTCAATCTATACACCCGTTTACAACGTAAACTACAAGGTTGAAAACACAAGAGTCGGAAATGTGACAGACTTTGACAAACTCACACTTGAAGTATTGACCGACGGAACAATCTCAGCCAAGGAGGCTATATCCTTAGCTGCCAAGATTCTCAATGAGCACCTCAGTCTGTTTATAGACTTATCAGATGACGCCAAGAAGGCGGAAATCATGGTTGACCGTCAGGAAACCATCAAAGAAAAAGTGTTAGAGATGACTATTGAGGAGCTTGACATGTCTGTACGTTCTTTCAACTGTTTGAAGCGTGCAGGCATTGATACGGTCGAAGACCTTGTGAACAAGACTGAAGAAGATATGATTAAGGTCAGAAATCTCGGTAAGAAGTCTCTGGAGGAAGTTATCCAGAAGCTTCACTCACTCGGTTTGTCCCTTAAGAAGGACGAAGACTGATAGAACATTCCACATCAGTTTGGTTGAAAGACACCATTATACTCTAAAAGGAGGAAATGAATAATGCCCGGAACAAGAAAACTCGGACGTACAACAGACATAAGAATGTCTATGCTCAGAGGCCTTGTTACTTATCTGCTTGAAAACGGCAGACTTGAAACAACAGTTTACAGAGCTAAGGAAGTTCGTGCACTTGCAGATAAAATGATTACACTCGGCAAGAAGAACACTCTTGCATCTAAGAGACAGGCTCTTGCATTCATCACTAAGGAAGAAGTTGTAGTTAAGCTCTTTAACGAAATCGCTCCTTCCTACGCTGACAGAAACGGTGGTTACACCAGAGTCCTCAAGATTGGACCCAGACGCGGCGACGGTGCTGAAATGGCTATCATCGAGCTCGTTAAGTAATTATTAACAGAAACTATATCGCCGCAGGCTTTTGTCTGCGGCGGGTTTCTTTTGCAAAACAATCCGAGAGACAAAATCATATACTTTTTTGAATTTGTGTAAATTAAAACACCGCCTCATTGACAAAATAAAACAGTAATATATAATAATATATGTTAAAACAAATAAAGACTTACGGAAGAGGAAAATAATGATTAAGGCTAATAATAAGAAAATAAAACTGCTGCTTGCAATCACCGTAATTGCTGCACTTGCTTTGGGTGTGTTCAGGGCATATCTGCTTTTAAACTTCGTAGAGCCCGATACAGGCTTCTATATCAAAGGCACAGGCATGGGTACGCTGTTCGGCATCCTGTTTGCTCTCATAATTGCACTTGTACTCTGTGCAGGCTTTAGCGTCAGAAGGATAAAAGCTCCAGAGCTTCTTGATTCGGGAAGTACGGCGGTTGTTTTTTCGTCGGCACTCTGTGCTTTTTTGTATATTTCAGTTTTTATTTACAGCTTTTATGTCATAGCTACGGGACTTGGCGATACGGCGGGTATTGAGGGTATCAGCTTCCTTGCAAGACTCGTTCATGCTGCCCCCGGGGTTACGGGAAACGGTCTGCTTTTGTGCATTGAAGCACTGTTGTGCTTGCCTTGCGCCGTAAATCACCTTTCCATATGCTCGAAAGAGGTGCGCGAAAAGAATACGGCAAACGGACTTTTGTCCATGGCTCCCGCACTTTTCTTTGCTGTCAGAATAATAGAGGTGTTTATGAACACCAAAAACCAGATTAATGTTTCTCAGCGTTCAATCGAGCTTGTTATGCTGTGCTCCATGATGCTGTTTTTCCTGTTTGAGGCAGGCTTTTCGGTGAATACGGCAGAAGGACCGTATAATAAAACCGTGTCAAAGTATTTTGCCGCAGGTCTTGCAACAATCGCCCTTCCCTGCATTGTTGTTCTTCCCTATCTTGCGGTTTCGGCATTCTGGCTGTTTGAAGCAAACTTTATAGCAATGGATGTCCTTGAGTGCTGCATGGTTCTTTTTGCGGCATCAAGACTTCTCACACTTCACGATTGATTTTTCCGTTTTCCGAAAGGAGCAAAAGTAAACAATGAGCGATAACATAAAGAGAGGCGGTATTTCCGTCGAAACACAAAACATTTTTCCCGTAATAAAAAAATGGCTCTATTCCGATAAGGACATTTTTGTAAGAGAGCTTGTTTCAAATGCCTGCGATGCAGTTACAAAGCACAAGAGACTCGTTTCTCTCGGCGAAACCGCGGCATACGAAAAGCCTTACAGAGTTGACGTTGTGCTGGACACAGAGCTTTCTACCCTTACCTTTAAGGATAACGGAATAGGCATGAATGAAGATGAGGTAGACAGATATATAAACCAGATTGCTCTTTCGGGTGCCCTTGATTTTATAGAAAAGTACGAGTCAAAAACAAGTGATGCGGCAAACGGCATCATAGGTCACTTCGGTCTCGGCTTTTACTCGGCTTTTATGATTGCAGATACCGTTGAGATATTCTCAAAATCCTGCATGGGCGGAAAGGCTGTTCATTGGAAGGGTGCCGAGGACGGCAGCTTTGAAATGCAGGAATGCGATAAGGATGAAGCAGGCACCGAAATAGTTCTCCATATAAATGACGAAGAAAAGAGCTATGCGACAGAGGCAAAAATCAGAGAAATTCTTGATAAGTTCTGCTCCTTCATGCCTGTTGAAATATATTTCAGCACACTTCCCGAAACACAAAAGGAAGGCGGCGAAAACGAGCCGTCTGAGGAAAAGCCCGTCAACGATACACTTCCTCTCTGGCTAAAGAAACCCTCTGAGTGTACCGAGGAAGAATATAAGGCTTTCTACTTTAAGGTGTTCGGTGATTATAAGGAGCCGCTTTTCTGGATTCACATCAGTGCAGACTATCCCCTCAACTTCAAGGGAATACTCTATTTCCCGAAGATTGATAATGAGTTTGGCAGCATTGAAGGTCAGGTAAAGCTCTACTATAATCAGGTTTTTGTGGCAGATAATATCAAGGAGGTTATTCCCGAATATATGTTTCTGCTCAAAGGCGTGCTCGATTGCCCCGAGCTTCCGCTTAATGTTTCGAGAAGCTACCTTCAGACAAACGGCTATGTTTCCAAAATCAGCGCACATATCGTCAAGAAGGTCAGCGACAAAATCAATTCCCTTTTCAATACCGACAGGGAAAAGTACGAGGGCTTCTGGCAGGATATAAAACCCTTTGCGGAATATGCCTGCATAAGAGATGAGAAGTTTTTCGGAAAAGTAAAGGATGCAATGCTCTTTAAGACGGTAGACTCAAAATATATGACGCTGAAGGAATATGTTGAGGCTGAAAATTCGTCAAAAACCGTTTATTATACCGACGACAGACAGAGACAGTCAAAGTATGTCGGAATGTTCTCCCGACAGAATGTGCCGGTTTGCGAATTTGATAAGATGATAGATGTGCAGTTTATTTCTTATGCCGAGCATATGTACGCAAAGGATGATGAATCGCTTGCGGATTTGAAATTTGTAAGAGTTGATTCGGGTGTTGCGGATATTTTGAGGGATGAAAACGCAAAGAGCGACGAGGAAAAGGATAAAAAGCTCTCGCAATTCTTCTCGGAGACTCTTGAAATGGGCGATGAGCTTAAAATAACCTGCGATGCGCTTAGGGATGATACAGTACCTGCAATCTTAAACCTCTCCGAGCAGACAAGACGCCTTTCGGATATGATGAAGCTCTACGGCGGCGGTGCTGCAATGGGCATGGGAAATGAACAAACACTTGTGCTGAATACGTCAAATGCCCTGATACAGAAAATATCGGGTATGATTGATGAAAAGAAAGAGCTTGGCGAACAGCTTGCAAAGCTTGTCTATAAGCTGGCTCTTGTTGCACAGAGACCGCTTGAGGCGGATGAGCTTGAGGAATTTATCTCAGGCACGTCGCGTATTCTTTCGGATAATATATAAGATATACGGCTTCGCCTTACGGGCGAAGCTTGCTTTTTGTATAAAAGTAAACAATTTTCGACAAGTAGGTGAAAAAGCTTTTATCAGGCGGGTTAAAATCTACATATTGTATCAAAAAAACAAAAAGCACAATATATTTTGTGAATTGATAAGAAATCTGCGTATATTGACAAATGCACGAAATTTTTGCGTAATTGTATTGACAATTGCCCCGGCAGGGTATATAATATAAACGTAATTCCATACGTATAGCTATGCCCATTTTTAGGAGTAGCATTGCGAAATCTATTAACAAAGGAGTGCAAACCCCATGAAAAAAGCCTTAAGCATAATTTTGTGCTTATCGTTACTCATGTCGCTTGTTCCGACGTCTGTATTTGCAGCGCCTACAATGACAGCGACAGGCAGTGAGACTGCAGACGAGTCCTTCTCTGCCGAAACGACTGACAAGTCAGCGACAAGCGATGACAAGCTTGCTGCCGACGGTTCTGTTATGCCCGTTGACGTATATCCGTCAGACGGTGACATAGTAGACAGAAGATACCCCGTGGTTTATTACACATTCGCAAGTGATGTTGTAATTGACCCTGCAAACGTTACCGTTGAAAAAATCAACAACGCAAACGTAGGCGGTGTATACTTCGACCAAGAAGAAAATTCCATCTGGGTTTTCCCTGCAAATCCCCAGCAGACTGTATTCAACAGCAATAAGGTTGCATACACTGCATGGACTTCCAACATTGCAGCGGAAGACGGATCACTCCTTTATTTCCCCGGTGTGTCCTTTACCCTTACAACAGAAATGCCTTCGGACGGTGAAAACCTTGTTCCCTTCGGTAACATGGAATACGGCTGGTCTCCTTTCAGCCTTAGCGGTAATGCAGATGCATTCTCGTTGGTTGAGGATCCCAAGAATCCCGCAAACCATGTTACTCTGCGTTCATGGCCTCTCGGTACCTCCAAGTGGCCTCACTCTCAGGTAGACGTGGCATGGAAGCCCGGAACTACATATAAGGTTTCCGGTAGGGTAATGGTTAAGAACTTTGTTGACGATGCCGGAAATGCACTGGCAAGCGGCGGTCCAATTACAATCACACCTGACCTTGTTTATACCGTTCCCTCCTTCGACTGTAAGGGTACAACGGGACAGGGTATTCATGACGGTCAGACCGGTACAACTTGTACCGTGTGCTCAAGCCCCGTTGACAGAGAACATTCCACATCCTTCAGTGACCATACAGTTGAAGCGGAAGCTCCCAAGGTTTCCGTAACCGGCGGCGTGTCCAATGGCTGGCAGTCCTTTAGCTTTGAAAGAACTATCAGAAATAACATTGATATTACAAAGAGCCGTAAGTTCTCTATTTACTCAAATCCCTATTCAAATAATGCAACTGAATTCTATATTGACGATGTGGCTATTTACGAAAAGGTAGCTACAAGCTTTGGCGCGGGCAGAAATTCTGTTCTCAAGGCAGGCGTCACAGCTCCCGAAGCGATTTACGGCTATAACGGCGATTCAATCGGACTCCCTGATGCTTCCGCTTACTTTGACAGCACAAAGGCAGGCTATATCGTAGACGGTTGGACAGACGGTACAGATGTTTATACCGAAGGTTTTGCTTCAGTTAAGGGACAGAGAACTCTTACTCCTAACGTAGTTCCCGCGGGCGAAGCATATACAGTTAACTTTGCAATAGACGATGATTTTGCTGACTGCTATGAAGGTCCTGCAAAGGCAGTTATTGCAGTAGGCGAAACACTCGACCTTACATCATCCGAGTTTGCACTCGGCTCGGTTGTCGGTTTCATGGCTGAAGGCTGGAGAAATACAGCCACAGGTGAAATGGTTACAAGCGTCTCAGGTACAGTTGACGAAATAATCAATCTCGAAGCTGTTTATACAGTAAAGTCTGCGATTGTATTTGACAGCGAAGCAAAGCTCGGCGAGGTTACAATCGGTAATGCTACGGCTGTTTATGATGATTCCATCAAGGCGATAACCGTAACTCCTTCTTCAAGAAGAGATCCTATGGTTACATTTGACGGTCTCTCCCTCAGCACAAACGATTACTCCTATGTTGATGTTACATACATAAACAATGATACTCTCGAAAGCAAGTCTGCAGGTGAAGTATACTTTGTTGTAACAGGCATCACAAAGCCCACAGGCGGCTACAACGCAAAGGCGTTCCTCTTGAGTCAGGACGGCGATGTTGTTACATACAGATATGAGCTTTCTGCAAACACAAGATGGCAGGGTGTTTGTTCTTCAATCAGAATCGACCCCTACGATGATTCTCCCGCGTTCTCGGTTAAGTCCATTGCGTTTGTAAAGGACGAGGCTGTTGATACTGTTGAAATCACAGGTCTTGAAGCTCCTGAGCTCAGTAAGACACCCGATACAGAGGCAGACCGTCCTCTTGACGCTCCTTATTCTGTTGAATCGGTAGTCTGGTCACCCGAGTGCGAATATTTCGCAGGTGCCACAGAGTACACCGTAACAATTACTGCAAAGATTACTCAGAGCGGATATATGTTTGACGAAACAACAACTGCTACCGTAGGCGGTGTTCCTGCAGAGGTTTCGGTTAATCCCTCCAACAGCAATATTGCAACAATTACATATACCTATGATGCAACAGAGGCAGCAAAGCCTGTTGTTGTAACAATGACAAACGCTCCCGTTATCACAACAAACAACGGCACACTCGCACTTTATGCGACGGTTGAGCCCGCAAACGCAGGTGATGTTATTGTACCCGACACAGTTAAGTGGTCCATCACAGGCGGCGACGAAGGTATTGCAGAGCTTAATGGCAATGTGCTTACAGCAATTTGGGACGGTAGTGTTGTTGTAACAGCTACACCCGACTATGATGCTGAACAGGCAGCATCCTTCGAAATCACAATTTCCGGTCAGATAGGTTATGACGTGACATATGATAGCTGCACAGGTGCAACTGTTAACAATATGCCCGCAAACGACAGAGCAAAGAAGAACTTCACTGTTTCAAGTGTTGTTCCTACCCGCCGCGGTTATACCTTTGAAGGCTGGACACTTGTTCCCGGCGCAGATGAAACATTCAAGAACATTGAGGTTGACAGCGACATTACCCTTTACGCTAAGTGGGGTAAGGGCGGCTACATAGCTGACTTCAACAAGGCAGGCGACAGGCTTGAGGCAAACGGCGTGGTTGTTTCACTTGCTGACGGCAATATTGTTGAAGTCCACCACGGCGAAGATAATGTTCTCGACACAGAAAACAGCGAGTTTATAAGCACTATCGCAGATAACGACTTCTATATAAGAATGTCAGGCAGAAATACAACAGCTATTCCTGTTGATGCAGTTAAGAAGGTTGTTATCGGCTTCAGAACAGATGCCGCCGGTCCTATGGGCTGCAGCATGTACTTTGCTACAAAGAATGCAAGCGGTGCGTGGATTGGTGCTCCTTATGAAGAAAATCCTGACGATTATCTTGCAAATCAGATAAAGAACGTTTACTATACAGCTCCCGGTGACGTAAATAAGCTCTGTGAAATCGAAATTGACCCCACAGTGATGGAAGACTGGCAGGGCTATCTGCACCATTTGCGTTTCGATATCGACAACTGCTCAAGCTTTATAGGTAATAAGTTCTACCTTGATTATATCAAGCTCGTAGGTGCTTCCTCCGTTGAAAGCTTTGAGCTCAACGTAACAGAGCCCGCAGCAGCAGCTGAGGTTTATGACATTGATGCAGTTACATTCGACAGCGATAAGTTTGAAGTAACAAGCATCACATGGGACGGTCCCGAGCTTATTGACGGCAAGTATTTTGCAGGCGGCTCAGCTTATACAGCAACCATTAAGCTTAAGGCAACAGCCGGAAATGTTCTTTCCGACGCACCTGCATTTGCAACAGTAAACGGCAATGATGCTGAGGTTACCAGCGACGGCACAACAGCAACTGTTGTTTACTCCTTCCCCGAAACAGAAACACTTGTTGACTTTACTCTTATGTTAAGAGTAGCAGGCGGTGCTGCGGCAGAAATTACAGAATCTCTCGGCACTCTCCAGCTTGAAAAGAGAGTATATGCGTCGGCAGGCGTTGTTGTTCCCAACAGCAATGTATATTGGTCTATCGACGAAAGCCAGAAGAAGTACGGTTGGGTTGACGAAAACGGTCTCGTAACAGGTAACACTGACTGCGATGAGCTTATCGTTACAGCTACATCCAAGTACAATCCTTCTGTTAAGGCAAGCATCTCCATCAAGGTTTCGGGTCAGATTCCCGAAAGCAATGTATACTTTGAAGCAGGTACAGGCGAGGCAGTCAGCAATCTCCCCGCAGCTTCCACTGCAAAGGGCGAATACGTGCTTCCCATGGATGTAATTCCCACACGTACAAACTATGCATTCAAGGGCTGGTCCAAGGAAATCGGCGGCGAAATAATCAAGGTTGACGATGTTTCCGAGGATACAACATACTATGCAGTATGGGGCTATTCCAAGGGCGAAGACTTTAACGGCACAAGCCTCTTCCAGACCACAAACGGTATCGGCTCGACAACATTTGAAGATGGTGTTGTAATCTTCACACCCACAAACGGCAACGTAAACGAAGGTGTCCACCTCCAGCAGGGCGGCGGCGTATTCGGTGCAAGAAACAGAATACTGACATCCGACATAGAATACGTTGAAATCAAGACAAACCTTGCTCCCGAAAATCTCGAGCTTTGTATATATGTTCAGACAAGTGACAGAACGGGTGGAAGTCCTACAACATGGAATGAAGCAGCTAACTCCAGATTCTATTCCAACAACAAAGAAATTGCAAATAAGCCTGAACAGAATATCTTTAAGTACTGTGAACAGGACGGCGACTGGTATATCTACAAGATTCCTTCAAGCCTCCTCAAGAACTGGACAAATTACCTTAACCAGATAAGATTTAACTTCATCCAGAGAGATATGGAAGATACAGGTCTTGCGTATTTGCCTTATCCCGCAGGAACACAGGTTAAGTTTGATTATATCAGATTTGTCGGTAAGGATATTCCTGCCATGGACATCGTTGATGTTACAGAGCCTAAGACAAAGGGCGAAGCTACAACAGACGTAACAGTTGTTCAGAATGACGCATTCAAGGTTACAAACGTAACATGGTCTCCTGCACTTCTCAGCGGCTTGTTCTTCGGCAGCGATACAGCATATACAGTAACCATGGACGTTGAAATCCATGAAGGCTATTATGCATTCTCCAATCCTCCTGCAAGAGTTTCCGTAAACGGCAACGACGCAGTATTTACAAGAACAAACAACACAAGCGGCACGATTTCCTACACATTCCCCAAGACAGATTATGTAGAAAATCTCAAGCTCGTAACAATAGAGCTTCACGAAAAGACAAGCAGCGGAGCAGTAACAATAACAAAGCAGATTTTCTCCGGTGATGACTTTGACCTCAATAAGTTCGTACCCGAAAACTCTCCCGCAGGTTACAGATGGAGCGGTTGGAGCACAGAAGAGGGCGGCGAACCCATAAGCGAGTCCATCAATATTACAGAAGATGCAGAATTCTATGCTCTTTACGAGCAGATTACCGAATTCGACTTCACAAATGAGTACCATACAAAAGAAACCAACGTTAAGGCTGAAAACGGTACGGTTGAGTTTGACGGCACATGGGCAGTTGTTACTCCCGAGAGCAACACTGCTAATGCGGCACTCAAGCTTTATAACCTTTCCCTTTCCGGAACAACCTACGACTATGTAGAGGTTATTTACGACGGTACACTCGAAGACGAAACAGGCAAGAACCAGTTTGACGAAGCATTCGCACCTGTTCTCAAGGTTTACGATGCTTTAGGCATGAACGTAGAAGCAGCCATTGTTAAGGCTGAACCCGTTGTTACAAGCCACAAGGTATCTTACAGATATACATATGACCTTGTAGCAAACGGCAGAGCATCTACAATCACAGCTGTTGACCTTGCTCCTTACACAGGCTTCCCTGCATGGGGTGTTGCAAGCGTTAAGTTTATTGAAAATACTCCCATTGAAGAAGAACCTGAAATTTCCGGCATTGATGTTCCCGTAACATGGGCAATGCCTGATACAGATGCAACAGTAAACGAACACTATATCTTAGACAACATAACATGGAGCGCAAGAGAAGGCTTCAACAGCGACGACTCCTTTAAATCTGAGGTTGCATATACTGTTGCCGTAACAGTTAAGCCCGAAACAGGCTACAAGATTACACAGAGAACAGCAATTCTTAACGGTGAGACAATCTCCGGCAGAGGCGGTGTAACTCTTAACTCTGACGGCACAATGACAGTTAAGAAGACCTTTGATAAGACTCTTGCTCTTATTCCCTTCACTCTCGAGGTTGAAGATGCAGCTATCACAACGCCTGACGGCACAGTTCAGATGGTTGCAAAGATTACTCCTTCCACAATACCCGTAACAGATGTTACCTGGTCCATTGTTTCTAACGGTCCTGAAGGAAAGAGCGCAACAATCAATGCCGAAACCGGTGTTGTTAAGGCAAGCTATGACGGTGACGTAGTAGTTGTTGCAACCTCCAAGTATAACCCCACGGTTTCTGCTACTGCAACAGTAAGAATTTCCGGTCAGATTCCTTACTACAATGTAAAGTTTGACGCAAATACTACTGCAAACGTAACAAATATGCCCGCCGATGTTCAGATCAAGGGCGAATATCAGCTTCCTACTCAGCTTCCCGTGCGTGAAGGCTTCACCTTCGCAGGCTGGAGAAAGAACCCGTCAGATGTTGTTACAATCACAAAGGATGTAGTTACATCCGATACAACATACTACGCACTCTGGGTAACAGGTATTAGCCATGAATTCATCACAGCAAATCCTGTAATTGATGTTCACTCACAGATGTCTGAGGCAACATATGATACAGCAGAGGGTACCTTCTCATTCCTGCTTACAGGTACAGACCCGCAGATTTATTTTGGCAACGGTTCACCTCTCTTCTCGGGTAACGATATCCGCACAGTACAGATCAGAATCAAGACTGATAAGTCAGCTACATTCGATTACGGTATGTACTTCGAGTCTGTTGACTCAAATGATAATATTGTCGGTCCGTCATACAGTGCAAATCCCGACAGATATGTTGCAAACTTCACACACGCAAAGTATACAACAACTCCCGATGACTATACGCTCATTACCTTTGATATGTCCGGTAAGAGCGACTGGGTAGACGGTTATCCCTCAAAGATTCGTCTTGATATTCCTAATGACGGTACACAGGCAAGTGTAGGCATCAGATATATAATCGACTACATCAGAATGGTTAACTACGAGGCAACTTCAATTGCCGTTTCAGGCATTGAAACACCCGTTGCAGGCAAGCAGGTTGACCTTACGGCAACAAGCGAGGATTCCTCAAAGTATACAGTAACAAACGTATCCTGGGAAGAAGATCTCCTCTACGATACCTACTATGACAGCATGACTGCATATACGGTAAATGTAACAGTTAAGGGTGTTCCCGGCTGGTTCGCATCCGATAGTCCTACATCCGTAAAGGTTAACGGTAACGTTGCTGAGGTTAAGGACTACAACTACGAAACAGGCGAGCTTACAATCAAATATACCTTCGCTGAAACAGGCGATATCTCAAGCAGAGACGGTTATAATATCACACTTGTAAGCCTTAATGATGACTTTGACTACGAAGAAGACATCAGAACAATCCTTAAGAATGATACATTCGCACTTGCAGCAGCTCAGCCCAAGGCTACTCCCGCAGGTTACAGATGGCTTGGCTGGGCAACATCCGAAGATGCTGAAACTGCAGATGCGCCTGAATCCTTTGTAGTAACAGGCGACGTAACCTTCTATGCAATATACGAGGCTCTCACCGAGTTCGATTACTCCAATCCCTACCATCAGGCAGGCACAACCTCCAAGATGGGTGCTTCGGGTATCAGATTTGAAAACGATCTCGCTATCATTTCCGTACCCTCCTCAGATGCAGAGCCCGGTCTCGTAACTCCCGTAATGAACATTGACGGTAGCGAATACGATGTTGTTGAGGTTTATTACAGTGCTCACCACGATTCCGTACACAACAAGGTACATTATGAAAACCGTTTCAGCACAGTAAGAAATCCCGTCATCAAGTACAACACAATGGATGACCGTTCAACCTTCAACGAAGGTGCAACCCTCATCGGCATTGAAAAGGTTACTCTTGAGGACTATAACGAGTATTATAAGTACACTTATGATATGTCCACATCCGCAAACTGGCATAAGGACATTGCTTCCATCCAGCTCAGCGCATACAGCGGCTATCCTGAATGGGGCGTAAGACTTATCAAGCTTGTTCCCAACGAGGTTATCTATGACACAGCTGATATCAGAGTAAGAGAACCCGAGGCTCTCTATACAGTAGATATCGCTGATAACTTCAGAATCAACGATAAGTATGAAATCGTTTCTGTTGATTATGCACCTACACCTGAAAACGGTGTTTATGCTCCCGAAACAGAATATACCGTATTAGTAACATACAGACCTGTATGCGGCTACACGGTAGGCATCGCAAACGCTACGGTAAATAAGGAATATGCTGAAGTTACCGACAACGGCAATGACACATACACAGCAAGATACACATTTGAAGAAACAAATGCACTTTACGAGCTTGAAGTATCCATCGAAGGAAATGACACAATCATGGATGCCGGCAGATACATTCAGCTTGAAGCAATAGTTGAAGCAACAGACGGTTCCGAGCTTCCTGATACAAGCGTTATCTGGACACTTGAAAACGAAGACGGCTCCGACAACGAATATGCAAAGATTACTCCCGACGGCGGCAGAGTATATCCTCTCAGCAACGGTACAGTAATTGTAACTGCAACCTCCAACTATAACCCCGAATACAGCGCAACACACGTGATTGAAATTTCCGGTCAGAAGGAGCTTTGCACAGTAACCTTCGATAAGAACACAGACGATGACGTAGAAATGCCCGAGCCTGTAAAGGTAGTAGGCAACTTCGTTCCCGAAGAATATGACATCAAGCGTGAAGGCTACTTCTTCCTTGGTTGGTCTACCGATGAAGATGCAATCAATCCTACCGCAAGCTTCAACATTACAGAAGACACAACACTCTACGCTAAGTGGGGTAAGGGTTATGAATGGTCCTTCGACAACGAAGCTACATCTATCAGACCCTACGGCGACAGAATTACAACCTATGAAAATGGTATAGCAACAATCGCTCCTAACAAGATTCCTGCAGGTCAGGTAGTTGTTAACTCTGACAATCTCGGAAATCTCGGTCTTGAAACATTCAAGCACCCCGAAATCCAGATCAGATTCTCAATTCCCAAGATCAGCCAGCTCAAGTGGTATCTCCAGTCTATTCATACAGATATGAAGACAAAATCACCTTGGTCTGAAGCTGCAGCGATTACTGTCTATAACTTCCCCGCTAACAAGCCCGGTGAATTCCAGACAGCATCCTTCAATCTCGCAAACCATCCTACATGGAACCAGTACCGTTATGTACAGCAGATCAGACTTGACATGGGTATGATCGCTCCCACAGAAACAATCCAGATTGACTGGATCAGACTTCTTACATACGAGCGCGATGTTAAGTTCGACGGTAACGGCGGTCTCATTCCTTTCGGTAACGACGGCGACGGCGTTTACGAAATGACAGAAACCCACGATATCGGTAAGATTCAGCTTCCCGCAGATCCCGTACGTGAAGGCTACAAGTTCGTAGGCTGGGCAAAGAAGACTGAAGATTACAACAAGATTTACACAGGTACCTTCAATGTTACCGACAATGTAACTCTCTACGCAATCTGGTCACCCAGTGCAAACCTTAACGAAACAACAGTCGGCACACTTGAGGATGAAGTGGAAGTTACCGCAAATGCAAACGGCACCGTTTCACTTGGTTCCTCCGGCAAGGATACTGCAACACCTGTTGTATTTGTTGCTGACACCATGGATGTTGGTGAAAACGACACACTTGTTATTACATCAAGATTTGCATATGATAAGCTTGTAACTGACGAAATCACTCTCAGCTACGTACCCGAAGGCGAAACCGAACCTGTTGTTGTAACAGTAGCAGCAGACCTCGGTAAGAGCAGTAACGGTACAAAGGTAGTTGTTGCAAACCTCGCAGACCAGCCCGGATTTAGCGGAACTGTAAGCGATGTTGTGGTTATTCTTCAGGAAGGTAAGCTTAAGAGCTATACAGTTGAATCTGTACTCTTCACAAACGAAGATGTAGCTGAGGTTCTTGTTGAAGCTGCCAAGAAGAAGTCCCCGAACTTCATCACAGTAACAGCAGTTAAGGGTATCCAGTCCAAGAGATACACACCCAAGGTGTTCCCGACAGTATCGGGCAACTCCGGTGTATCAGAAAGCGCACCCTCTACAACAACATCTCCCACAGCTAAGCCCAAGCCCAAACCTTCTGCAACAGGCGGCAGCGGTTCTTCCGGAACCAATCCTGCAACACCTGCAACACCCGCAAATACATCTAAGTTTGCAGAAACTCAGAAGTACACAGCAGGCAAGTTTGTGGATGTTAGTGCAAGCGACTGGTTCTACGCTGATGTTGCTAAGTCCTATAACCTCGGACTTATGAACGGTAAGAGCGAAACAGAATTTGTTCCTGAAGGCACAGTAACACTCGCTGAAGCTATCACAGTAGCAGCAAGAATGAACGCTATCTATAACGGCAAGACAATTCCTGCAGCTGCAGCCGGCGAAATGTGGTACACACCTTACGTAACATATGCAACCTCAAATAATGTAGTAACAGCAGGTCAGTACGCTGATTACAATGCTCTCGCTACAAGAACAGACGTTGCTAATATGTTCGTTCGTGCACTTCCTGCAACATGGTATGAAGCAATCAATATGTTCGTTTCTATCCCTGATGTTCCTAACACAGATGCAAGCTACAATTCAATTGTTAAGCTTTACAATGCAGGTATCATCACAGGTATTGACGAAGCGTATAACTTTGCACCTGCTGCTAACATTAAGAGAAGCGAAATGTCCGCAATCATCAACAGAGTTGCAATTAAGGAATCAAGACAGAGAGTTGTAACTGAGGCTGAAAAGGCAAACAACATTAAGATTATTGATGCTGCTTACCTTATCGCAAACGGTACTGTTGGTAACTGCGTAGAAAAGACTTTCGTTGAAAAGGACGGTCTTGCGTATGCTATGGCTTCCAAGAACGACCCCATCGTAAACGACCTTCACAGGATGACGGGCGGCGAAACAATTGACGCTAATACATTTAAGACTATTACAGTTGTCCTCAAGACAAGTGATATGTCTAAGGTTCCTGCAGGACATGTAGCTAAGATTTACTTCATGACTGCAACAGCAGAGCTTAGCGAAGCTAATACTGTAAGAACTTCATGGCCCAGCAAGGCAAACGCAGACGGAACTGTTACCCTCACCTTCAAGATGTCTCATGACAGCTGGACAGGTGATGTAACCCTCGCTCGTTTCGACCCGTTTGATCTCGTTGCTGACTTCTCGATAGTTTCAATTACTTTCGCTCCCTAATCAGCAAGTGGATAACTAAACATTAAGCCCAAGGCTTCTGCCTTGGGCTTGTTACTTTTCTTGTTACTTTTCTTTCGGAGAAAAGTAACCAAAAGAACTCGAATTTCGGGGAAGGATATTTAATAATTCAATGGTATCGACCGAAGTGGAGCAGTTTGTGCCCAAAAAACAAAACATAAAATTAGCCGATGTTGTTGACATCGGCGAATGGCTGCAATCGAGAGATAAACATATAGTTAAAACCCGAAGGAGAAGTTGCGATTACGGTTTCTTTTTGCTTCTTTTTCTTTTTCTCAAAGAAAAAGAAGATAAACCCCACAATAAGTAGCAAAAAAATTCGCCGATGTTGTTGACATCGGCGAATGGCTACAATCGAGAGATAAACATATAGTTAAAACCCGAAAGAGAAGTTGGGATTACGGTTTCTTTTTGCTTCTTTTTCTTTTTCTTAAAGAAAAAGAAGATAAACCCCTCGGCAATAAGTAACTTTTAATACGCCTTGCCCCAATAAACGAGCTTTTTAGCAGGTTTACCGCAGCAAACGCACTTGTCGGAAAGAGTTTCCTGGTCAAAGGGGATGCATCTGGAGCCGACGCCGGTTGCAGCCTTTACGCCGTCTTCACATTCTTCATCACCGCACCACATAGCGCGAACAAAGCCGTCGCCGTTCTTTTCAAGGGCTTGCTTAATTTCATCGAGGGTTGTGCAGTCATAGGTATGCTTTTTACGGTTTTCGAGAGCGATATTATAAAGACCGGCTCTTACCTCTTCAAGCTTAGCCTTTGCAGTCTCAACGATTCCGTCAAGGGAAGCGTCGCACTTTTCGAGATTATGGCGTGTGCCGATAACGCACTTGCCTGCTTCAATATCACGGGGACCGAGTTCTATTCTTACGGGAACGCCCTTCATTTCATACTGAGCGAACTTCCAGCCGGGGCTGTTGTCGCTGTCATCTATATGAACGCGGATACCTGCATCTTTAAGCTCATTGTAAAGAGCGTACGCTCTGTCAAGAACGCCTTCCTTATGCTGTGCAACAGGAACGATAACCACCTGAATGGGGGCAACGGCAGGGGGAAGAACAAGACCGTTGTCATCACCGTGAGTCATAATAATGGCACCTATAAGGCGGGTTGTTGTACCCCAAGAGGTCTGGTGAGGATATACATCAACATTGTCACGTGACTTGTATGTGATATCAAATGCCTTTGCAAAGCCGTCACCGAAGTAGTGGGATGTACCTGCCTGAAGTGCTTTACCGTCATGCATGAGAGCTTCAATAGCATATGTGTCCTCGGCGCCTGCGAACTTGTCTGAGGGAGTTTTCGGGCCCTTTACAACAGGCATTGCAAGATCCTTTTCGCACACATCTGCGTAGATGTTCAGCATCTGAAGGGTTTCTTCTCTTGCTTCTTCAGCTGTCGCGTGCATCGTGTGACCTTCCTGCCAGAGAAATTCTCTTGTTCTGAGGAAGGGTCTTGTTGTCTTTTCCCATCTTACAACACTGCACCACTGATTGTAGAGAACAGGCAGGTCGCGGTAGGAATTGATAATCTTTGCAAAATGCTCACAGAAGAGTGTTTCGGAGGTAGGGCGAACGCAAAGACGTTCAGTAAGAGGCTCGCTTCCGCCGTGGGTTACCCATGCAACCTCTGGTGCAAAGCCTTCAACGTGCTCCTTCTCCTTGTTGAGCAGGGATTCGGGAATGAACATGGGCATATAAACATTCTGATGTCCCGTTTCCTTAAATCTTGTGTCCATGATGTTCTGGATGTTCTCCCAGATAGCGTAGCCGTAGGGACGGATAATCATGCATCCCTTTACGCTTGAGTAGTCAACGAGATCAGCGTTCTTTACAATGTCGGTATACCACTGTGCAAAGTCGGCATCTCTCGATGTGATTTGTTCAACTTGCTTTTTTTCTGCCATTATATTTTTCCTTTCCCGCTTTTCTTTAAAATAGAAAAGCTTGGCAAAAGAAACCTATTCGGGTTCTTTATGCCTTTTTTATTATAATCTGTTATTGGTGATCTATTGGTGCTTCATTTTGCCGTCAATGAGACAGACGGCAAAATGAGTGGGATTTTCGCTGCCTGAAAATTTTTAGCACCAACTCAATTCATCAGAGCTGTCATATCCTTTGTATATGCCGCAATTTTTTCATCAACGGCTGCCCGTGTCTTGTCATTTGCAAGATAGTAAAGCTTAACCTTAGGCTCTGTACCCGAGGGACGGACAAAAATCTTGTCGCCGCAGTCGGTTGTAAAGAGAAGAACATCGGACTTGGGAAGCTTTATGGTATCTGTTGTGCCGTCGGCATTTTTTATAATGCTTGCCTTGTAGTCGGCAAAGGAAACAATCTTTTTGCCTCCGACAGAGCTTGGTGCGTTGTCGCGCAGATTCTGCATGAGAGCTTTCATCTTGTCTGCACCCTCAACGCCGGGGAATGCGAGGTTCTGAACACCTTCAACGTAGTAGCCGTACTTTTCAAAGATACCGCAGAGAACGTCATAAAGTGTCTTGCCCTGCTTTGCATAGAATGCCGCCATTTCGACAATAAGCATTGAAGCAGAAACGGCGTCCTTGTCTCTTGCGTAGCTGCCGCAGAGATATCCGTAGCTTTCCTCAAAGCCGAAGATGTAGGTGTGCTCATGTGTTTCTTCAAACTCCGTCATCTTTTCGCCGATGAACTTAAAGCCCGTAAGAACGTCCATTATTGTAACGCCGTTTGCCTTGCATATTGCATCGGCAAGGGGTGTGCTTACTATGGATTTGATAACGCAGGCATTTGCGGGAAGATTGCCCGTAAGCTTTCTTGCCTCAATGATATAGGAAATAAGCATACAGCCTATCTGGTTACCCGTAAGGGGAATAAATTCACCCTCGCCTGTTCTGAGAATAACGCCTACTCTGTCGGCATCGGGATCTGAGCCTACAAGAAGGTCGCAGCCTTCTCTCTTTGCTATTTCAATACCTAAAGCAAAGCCTTCCTTGTCCTCGGGATTGGGACTCTTTACCGTCGGGAAAGAGCCGTCGGGAACCATCTGCTCCTCAACTGTATACAGGTGCTTGAGACCTGCTCTCTTTAAAACCTCCGGTATGAGCACGGCACCCGTTCCGTGGAAGGGTGTGTACACAACCTTGAAGGTGTCCGCAACGGCGGGAATTGCCTCGGGGTTTATGCGGTGTGCGAGTACGACCTCGAGATA
Source organism: Eubacteriales bacterium (assembly GCA_045541355.1). Lineage (GTDB taxonomy): Bacteria > Bacillota > Clostridia > Oscillospirales > CAG-382 > UMGS1387. The sequence continues at coordinate 35,387 of JAZQIW010000087.1, forward strand.
TTTTTCATCGACCTCTTTGCCGATAACCGTTATAAGACCTGCCTTTACACCCTCATCAAAGTCCATTCTCTTTACGCCGGTGAAAATATCAACGCTGTTTATGGCGGAGGAAACAATCTCAGCCTGTTCGGGACTTATCTGTGCACCGTCGCCCCAGTATGCCTTGTAGCCGTTGTAAATCTTGGGGTTGTGAGATGCTGTGATGTTGATGCCGGCACCCGCCTTCATGTCGCGTATGGCGAAGGAAAGCTCGGGTGTTGGCCGTGGTGCATCGAATATATAAACCTTTATGCCGTTTGCGGCAAGAACCTCGGCGCAAACTCTGGAGAAGATGTCGGATTTAATTCTTGTATCGCTTGCGATGATAACACCGCTTTCGGAAAGACCGTTTTTGTTAACAAGAACGGCAAGCCCCTGTGTTGCCTGTGAAACGGTATAAATGTTCATGCCGTTAATGCCTGCTCTTATAACGCCGCGAAGTCCTGCGGTCCCGAAGGACAAAGGAGCATAAAAACGCTCTTTGATTTCGCTGTCATTTCCTTTTATTTCCTCAAGCTCGGTTCGGAGTTCATTGTCAAGTCCTTCAAATGCAAGCCAATTTTTGTATTGCTGTAAGTAGTCCATAATAATCTCCTTTGTTTTGTGAAAATAATTATTCGCCTATCTTTTCAAGTGCCCTTGCAAGCTGGTCGGGACAGGATGTGTCCTTAAAGCCGCATTTTATGCCCGAAAGCTTTTGTATGGCAGCTTCGACCTCCATGCCTTCAACAAGCCGTGCCACACCCTGTGTATTGCCGTTACAGCCGCCTTCAAATTCGACATGCTTTATAATGCCGTCTTCGACCTCAAGATTTATTGCTCTTGAGCAGGTACCGCGGGTGGCATATCTTATACTTGCCATTTGTAATCAGTCCTTTGCCTTTTAAATATATGTTTATTCAATATAGTATACCATACATTTTTTTAAAATAAAAGAGTTTTTTTCAAATTAGAATACATTTTTTGCACTTACCGCCCCTTTTTTATAAAAAAGTGTGGAACTATTCAAAAAGATGTGTTACAATATATACGGAATAATTTGATTTTTGCAGAAAGGATGCTGTTATGCTGTCCGATATGACGTTGGGTCAGTTTTTTCCGGGGAACTCGCTCATTCACAGATTTGACCCGAGACTGAAGATAATATCAATAGTGTTGTATATAGTGGCAATATTTTCGGCAGCCTCCTATGAGGCATTTGCGGCAATTGTCATAACTACGGTTCTGATTGTTGCCCTGTCGGGACTCAGCCCGAAAATTATCTTCAAGAGCTTAAAACCCGTTTTGTTTATCCTGTCCTTTACGGTTATTGCAAATCTTCTGTGGACAACGGGAGATGTGCCGATATTTGAGTGGTGGGTAATAAAGATTTACCCCGAGGGTATCTCCTATGCCTTTATAATGGCGCTAAGAATAGTATGCCTTATTGTCAGCACCTTTGTGCTTTTGACATATACTACTTCACCCGTAGCCCTTACCGACGCGATTGAAAGACTGCTTTCGCCCTTTAAAAGAATAGGGCTTCCCGTTCACGAGTTTTCCATGATGATGACAATAGCACTTCGCTTTATCCCAACGCTTGTTGAGGAAACCGAAAAGATTATGAATGCCCAGAAGGCAAGGGGCGCAGACTTTGAAAGCGGAAACCTCCTGAAACGTGCAAAGGCACTTGTTCCCATACTCATACCTCTTTTTGTTTCTGCGTTCAGAAGGGCAGACGAGCTTGCCTCGGCGATGGAATGCCGCCTCTACCACGGCGGAGACGGAAGAACAAGAATGAAGGTCATGAAGGCAGGTGCGGGGGATGCTGCGGCAACGCTTTTGTTTGCACTGTTCTCGGTGCTTGTGATTGCATCAAGATTTTACTTTACGAGGGTAATATGACAGAGCTTGAAAACAAAATTGCGGGCAGGAAGATTGCCCTTGAAATAATGTATGACGGAAGCCTGTTTCACGGCTGGCAGGTACAGAACAATGCCGCAAGCGTTCAGGGCAGACTGCAGGATGCACTTGAAAGTGTGCTCGGGGTAAGACCTGATGTTTGCGGCTGTTCGAGAACAGATGCAGGGGTTCACGCACAGAGCTATGTCTGCCACATTTTGGAGAAGGATTCGACGGTTGCCGCCGAAAGACTTCCATCGGCACTCAACTTCCATCTTCGCGACAGCGGCATTGCCGTGAAGAAGGCGGAGATAAAGAGCGAGGACTTTCATGCAAGATATTCCTGCACAGGCAAGGAATATGTATATAAAATCTGGAACGCAAGATATATGAATCCTTTTATGAAGGACAGGGCAATGTTCTATCCCATGGACATCGACATTGATAAAATGCGTTTTGCAGAAGAGGAATATGTCGGAACACATGATTTTCGCTCGTTTATGACAAAGGGCTCAAAGAACGAGGACAACACCGTGAGAACGGTGAAATATTTTAAAGTAGAAAGAGACGGAGAGCTTATAACGATATCTGTCTGTGCCGACGGTTTTCTTTACAACATGGTGAGAATCATGGTCGGCACATATATAGACCTTGCACGAAGGGGCGAGAGCCGCGGTGCGGTTACAAGGATAATCGAAGCATGCGACAGAAAATATGCAGGGGATACGGCACCGGCGATGGGACTTTATCTGAACCGAATTTTTTATTAAAATTCGGTTTAATGAATAATGAATAATGAATGATGAATAATTAAGAATTAATGTAGTTTTTACGGCAAAATTCATCAATTTAGAAATAAAAATCAAGAATTAAAATCAAGAAAAAATTTGCCCTGAGCAAATTTTCACAACAATTATTCATTATTCATTAACCATTAATCGTCATGGGCTTTTATGGTTTTATACAAAACGTATTTCTGCCGCAACTTAGTTGGATAGTCAGGAATTAACCTAAAAAAACAAATTCAAGAAAAATTTGCCTTGAGCAAATTTTCACAACAATTATTCATTATTCATTATTCATCATTCATTATTCATTAACCATTAAGGAGTTTTCTATGTCACAGTATATGGCTTTATACAGAAAGTACAGACCTGCGGTATTTTCCGATGTTGTCGGTCAGGAGCATATCACAAGAGTTTTGCGAAGCGAAATCATGCAAGGCTCTGTTTCCCATGCTTATCTTTTCTGCGGCTCAAGGGGAACGGGCAAGACAACCTGCGCAAAGATTCTTGCCAAGGCAATAAGCTGTGAAAACCCTGCTGACGGGGACCCTTGCGGAGTCTGTGACAAATGCCGCAGCTTTGAAAACTCATTTGACATAGTTGAAATGGATGCGGCATCCAACAACGGTGTTGAGGATGTAAGAGAGCTGAGAGAAAGAATAAACTTCATGCCTGCCGAGATGAAGCGCAGGGTTTATATAATAGACGAGGTACATATGCTGTCGGTCGGAGCATTTAACGCACTTCTGAAAACCCTTGAAGAGCCGCCCGAGCATGTTATGTTTATTCTTGCCACCACCGAGCTTAACAAAATCCCTGCCACCATTCTTTCGAGATGCAAGCGTTTTGACTTTCACAGAATAAGCCCCGATGATATTGTTTCGAGGCTTGAATATATTGCCGAAAAGGAAAATATAGGAATAGAAAAGGATGCCTTAAGGCTTATAGCAAACCTTGCGACGGGCGCCATGCGTGATGCCCTTTCGATGCTTGAATTGTTTGTGGGACGTGAGGGCATAACAAGGGAGCTTGCCGAAAGAAGTCTTGGCGTTGTCGGAAACGAGACGGTTTTAAGACTGCTTCGGAGAATTGCCGACAAGGATGCATCTGCGGCACTCGACATTATTTCCGAGTCCTACAACTCCAGTAAGGACCCGGCTGTTTTGTGTGCCGAGCTTGGTAATATGCTAAGGGATCTTCTTGTGATGAAGTACGCAAGCTCCAATGTTTCCACCCTCATTGACGAGGGGGCGGATGTTATAAATACCCTTCGTGACGTTGAGGACAAGTTCACTCCCGAAAGGCTGCTGTATTGCACAGAGGTTGTCGAAAATGCCTCCTCAAAGCTTGCAAAATCGGGGCTTTCCAGAAGAACCGTTCTTGAAATAATGGTAATGCGCCTTTGTGACAGCAGGCTTTCATCAAGTCCCGAGGCGATTTTAGAGAGAATATCTGCACTTGAAGCGGCACCGAGAAGCGTGTCTGCTCCTACTCCCGCGCCTGCTGCACCAAAGGCAGAGACAAAGCCCGAGCCGGAGGAACAGACGGTGAGGGAAGATGCGCCCTTTGACGATGCACCGCCCTTTGATTTTGACGATGTACCGCCGCCGACAGATGCACCGCCCTCCTTCGGCAGACCCGAGCCGCCAAAGCCTCTCGGCAGCGACAAGCCAAGGGCAAAGACCGAGGAAAGCCTTTCTGAAATGATAGCCTTTGGTGACATTTTAGAGGAAATCAAGGCTCGCGACGTGATGCTTTTCTCCATGTTTAACGATGCGAGAGGGTATCTTGACGGCGATATTGTTACAATCAAGGCTGATTCCATGGCAGTATTTATGACAGAGGCAGATGCCGAAAAGAAGGCTATTGTTGCGGAATGTGCAAGCAAGGTTCTCGGATATCAGGTGAAGGTAAATATCATTGAGAGCACCGAAGAACAAAAGAAGAATCCGAATGATGACTTCCCCATGTTTTAAGCAAATAAAAGAGAGTCCCGACCGCAAGGTCGGGATTTCAGCCTGTTGAAAAAGAATATTTTGTACATTTAAGGAAAACCCCCGGCGAGGGTTTTCCTCTTATTTGCCCTAAAAAGGCAAATAATTCACCTTTCCTGCGCCATGTTAAGCACAGGAGTTTCGCTGTCTGCGGACAGCGACCAAAGGCTTCTCGCCTTTGGAAACTCGGTCGCTTTCTTAAAAGAAAGCTCCGCAAAGAATTTCGTAACGGTTTTTTCGATAAACTCGAGTCCCGACCGCAAGGTCGGGACTTTTCTCATACTATTCTGTTTCGCTCTTTTCCATTATAAAAAGCCAAAATATTTTCTGCAACCTCAGAGACAAGTCTTACCCTTGTTTCATATCCTCCCCATGCCATGTGAGGGGTGAGAATTACATTGTCACAGTGCGAAAGCTTTGAATAGGGATGGTTTTCGGGGAAAGGCTCGGTTGAATATACGTCACAGCCAAAGCCGTAAAGGCTTCCGTCAAGAACGGCATCGGCAACCGCCGCTTCGTCAAGGACATTGCCTCTTGCCACGTTTATAAGAATTGCTCTTTCTTTGGTAAGAGAAAGCATCTCGCGGCTGACAAGTCCTACCGTTTCGGTGCTTGAGGGAATATGCACAGAGATAATGTCGGATTCACGCATTAGCGTTTCAAGGTCGACGCACTCGTAGTTTTCTACGGGTGTTCTTTTATATGCAAGCACTCTGCAACCCATAACGCGGGCAATTTCGGCAACTCTTTTGCCTATGTTGCCAAGTCCGACGATGCCCCAGGTTTTGCCGTAAACTTCGTTGAAAGTCGGGGTGAGCTTATTCTGAATACCGCTTTTTGAATACTCGCCGCTTTTTACGTAGTCGTCAAACGTGCGAAGGTGGTTTGTCAGCGAAAGTGCCATTGAAACCGTAAGCTGTGCGACACATTCGGTAGAATAGCCTTTTACGTTGCATACTGCAACACCGTGTTCTTTGCAATAGTCTATATCAACATTGTCGTAGCCTGTGGCGGTAACGCAGATAAGTTTGAGATTTGGTGCGTGGCATAAAATATCGGCACGCAATTTTACTTTGTTTGTTACTATTACGTCGGCATCGGCAACTCTGTCCGGTGCTTCTTCAGGACTTGTTTTGGGGTAGGATACAAATTCGCCCATGTCCGAGAAGACGGTAAGGGGTATGTCAGAGCCTAAGGTTTTTGCGTCGAGAAGGATTATTTTCATACGATGCTTCCTTTCGGGGAGGGCAAATGCGTGTTGCCCGTTTGTGTTTGATTTATTGTACCACAAATCCCGCGGGAATGAAATATAAAAAATAAAAATTATATTAAATTTCCCAATTTTTCTTTACAAAGTAAAATATATGTAGTATACTTATTAAGTAAAGTTATAGGTGGAAGACTACCCACTCAGCGAAAGGACGGAAACAAACTATGGCAAAGTACATACTCAGCGCGTTTGCCGATGAGGTTACAAGCGTATTTGAAGACCAGCTTAAGTATCTTAATAAACAGGGCATCGGATACATTGAGCTTCGCAACCTTGACGGAACAAATGTATCTTCTCTTACAATCGAGGATGCAAAGAAATACAAGGCTCTCATGGACAAGTACGGCATAAAGGCATCTGCTATCGGCTCACCTATCGGCAAGATTGACATTACCGCCGACCAGACAGAGCATTTTGAGCTTTTCAGACATACTCTTGACCTTGCAGATATATTTGAAACCAAGAACATCCGTATGTTCTCCTACTTCTATCCCGAAGGAACAGACTGCCACGATTACAGAGACGCTATTCTCGAAAACCTCGGCAAGATGCTTGATGAGGCTGAAAAGAGAGGCATCAACCTCTGCCACGAAAACGAGGCGAGAATCTACGGCGAAACACCCAAGGACTGTGCAGATATTATGAAGCACTTCGGCGGCAGAATGAAGTCTGTTCTCGATATGGGCAACTTTGCTTTCTGCAACCAAAAACCCATGGAAGGCTATGAGCTTCTCAAGGAATATATCCATTATATCCACATCAAGGATTCCTTCTATGACGGTACTATCGTTCCCGCAGGTCAGGGCAAGGGCGAAATCGAGGCAATTCTTAAGCTCTTTAACGATTATACAGACAGAGAAATCATCCTCACCCTCGAGCCTCACCTCACAACCTTCAGCGGTCTTGACAAGCTCTCCAACATGGACGACATCAAGGTTCAGAACGCCTTCGAAACTCCCGAGCTCGCTTTCGATGCAGGTACTCAGGCACTAAGAGACATTTTGGCGAGAATTTAGTCGCTTTTTGAAAAAAGCTCCGCAAAAACTTTTCATTTCGGGAATGGATTTTCGGATTTGTTTGGAATGACGGATGCCCGAATGAAGCACCGTTTGACCGCCATATATTCAAGCGGTCAAACTCCAATCGAGAAATTAACAAATAAATACAGACCTTTTTAGAATGGTGACAAATTAAAAAGGTCTTTGCCTACTTTCTCCTTAAGAAAGTAGGAGAAAGGAAACAATTATGAAATCTCCACTCAAGATGCTTGCCATTGACCTCGGAGCTTCCAGCGGACGAGGCATTGTCGGCAAATTTGACGGCGAAAAAATCACACTTGAAGAGGTACACAGATTTACAAATGATCCCGTAAATCTTAACGGTGCACTTTACTGGGACATGTTAAAGCTCTTTACCGAAATCAAGAGTGCAATCAATTCCTGTGCGCTCAGCGACAACAAGGATATAAGGAGCATATCTATTGACACATGGGGCGTTGACTTCGGACTTCTTGATGCGACAGGTCAGCTTATCGCAAACCCCTTCAATTACAGAAATCCTGCTCTTACATACGAGCTTATGGAAGAGGTATATTCCATCATTCCCAAGGACGAGCTTTATAAGGTTACGGGTACACAGAACCTCAACTTCAACTCTATTTACCAGCTCTACCTCATTTCCAAGAACAAGTACCAGATGGAAAATGCCAAGGATCTTCTCTTTGTTCCCGACCTTCTCAAGTACTTCCTCACAGGCGTAAAGCAGACAGAGTACACAATTGCATCCACCTCTCAGCTTCTTGATGCAAAGACACGTAACTGGTCGCCTGAAATCATCGAAAAGCTTGGCTTTAACAAGAACATCTTCGGCGAAATCGTACAGCCCGGCACAGTTGCAGGAAAATTACTTCCCGCAATCAGAGAAGAGGTCGGCGACATTAATGCAGACGTTGTTGCTTGTGCTTCCCACGATACAGCCTCCGCTGTTGTGGCAGTTCCCGCAAAGAACGAAGATTTTGTATACATTTCCAGCGGCACGTGGTCTCTCATGGGCAAGGAAATTCCCGAGCCTCTCACGGGCGATGTTCCCTTCAAGTATGAAATTACAAACGAGGGCGGCACAGAAAGAAAGATTCGTTTCCTCAAAAACATCATGGGTCTTTGGATTGAACAGGAATCCCGCCGTCAGTGGAAGAGACAGGGCGAAAACGTTTCCTTCGACGAGCTTTCCAACATGGCAATGGCTTCAAAGCCCCACGCTTGCTTCATCAACCCCGACTACCTTGCATTCCAGACTCCCGGTAATATGCCTCGCCGTATTCAGGAATTCTGCGAAAAGACAGGTCAGTACGTGCCTCAGACAAAGGGCGAAATCGTAAGATGTATCTTCGACAGCCTTGCAATGTGCTATCGCAGCACAGCCGAAAAGATTGATGAAATCACAGGCCACAAGGCACCCTTCATCAACATCGTAGGCGGCGGCACAAAGGAAGTTCCTCTCTGCAAGCTCACGGCAAACGCTTGCGCTAGACCCGTTTATACAGGTCCCGTTGAAGCAACTGCACTCGGCAACATTGCGGTTCAGGCAATAAGCCAGGGCGAAATCAAGGATACAAAAGAAGCGAGAGAGGTTATTGCAAATTCCTTTGAAATCTCCTGCTTTGAGCCCGAGGACACAGCAATGTGGGACGAAGGCTACGACAGATTTAACAAGATTGTCGAAATGACAAAGAACAGCTAATTAAAAAAAGTTTATATATTGGAGGACATAACAATGACAAGATTTGAATCTGCCAAGAGCATATATGCTTCTCTTGGTGTAGATGTAGAAAAGGCAATGGAAACACTTGCCGGCGTTGCAGTTTCCATGCACTGCTGGCAGGGTGACGACGTTATCGGCTTTGACCATGACGGCCCCCTCACAGGCGGTATTCAGACAACAGGTAACTACCCCGGTAAGGCAACAACTCCCGAACAGCTGCTCTCTGACATGGAAAAGGCAATGAGCCTTATCCCCGGCAAGAAGAAGCTCAACGTTCATGCCTGCTATGCAATCTTTGAAGAAGACGGCTTTGTTGACAGAGATAAGCTTGAGCCCAGACACTTCAAGGCATGGGTTGACCTTGCAAAGAAGTACGGTCTCGGTATTGACTTCAACCCCACCTTCTTCTCCCATCCCATGATTAAAGACGGTCTTTCCCTTTCAAGCCCCGACAAGGCAACACGCGATTTCTGGATTGAACACGGCAAGGCATGTATCAGAATTTCCGAATACTTTGCAAAGGAAACGGGCATTCCCTGCGTTATGAACATCTGGACAGGCGACGGCTTCAAGGATATTCCTGCCGACAGAATGGGCCCCAGAATGAGATATAAGGAATCCATCGAAGCAATTCTTGCACAGCCCTTTGACAAGAATCTTGTTAAGCCCTGCGTAGAATCCAAGGTATTCGGCATCGGTGTTGAATCCTACACAACAGGCTCCGCTGAGTTCTCTCTCACATTTGCCGCAACTCACGACGGCTGTCTGCCCCTCATGGACAACGGTCATTATCATCCCACAGAAGTGGTTTCCGACAAGATTCCCGCACTTCTCACATTCTTCCCCGAGGTTGCTCTCCATGTAACAAGAGGTGTTCGTTGGGACAGTGACCACGTGCTTATTCTTGACGATGAAACAAAGGAAATTGCAAAGGAAATCGTAAGATGCGATGCACTTGACAGAGTTTATATTGCTCTTGACTACTTTGATGCAAGCATCAACAGAATTGCTGCTTGGGTAATCGGTATGAGAAGTATGCAGAAGGCACTTCTCTCTGCACTCTGCACACCCAATGCTGCTCTTAAGGCTCTTCAGGATGAAAACAAGCTTACAGAGCTTCTCGTTATGCAGGAAGAAATCAAGACACTTCCCTTCGGAGATATCTGGACAGAATACTGTGCTCGTCAGGGCGTAGCTGCTGATAAGGCTTGGTTTGATGAAGTTCAGAAGTACGAACAGGAAGTTCTCCTTAAGAGATAACTTACTTTTTCTTTGCTGAAAAGAAAAAGTAAGCAAAAAGAAAAGATCTTAGCACCGATGTTTCAAAGGTGCAACGCCTGATCTTGTTTGCTTGATTACAAATATTCCCCGATACCAAACGACGGCGTCGGGGAATTTC
>JAZQIW010000088.1:0-3913 GCA_045541355.1 Eubacteriales bacterium
GTACCTTTGTCGCTGAGCATAGGGTTTTGTACTTTATTGTTAGCACTTCAAAGTTACAAAATTTCCGCGACATACGGAAATCCCTGTGCTCTTTTTTGCGACCTTATCTCAACTATTTTTTAACATGCGAAACTTGAATTATTAACGCTTTGTTGCGAGATGGCACTATCAATAACCAGACAGAGGTTCATATAGAGTATGCACGTGAATTGAATGATGCTAACAAACGTAAAGCTATTGCCCAATGGAATAAAAATAGAGAGAACCTGCGGAAGAAGTATGCTGAAGATATTCGTGCTTTATATAAGCAGGAATGTGGGAAGATGATAGAACCGACAGAGGATGATATTGTAAAGTTCCAACTTTGGGAAGAACAGGGACATATATGTCTTTATACAGGTGAGTCGATAGGAATCGCAGATTTCATTGGCCCGAATCCAAATTATGACATTGAGCATACCATTCCACGTAGCGTTGGTGGCGACAGTACGCTTGAAAATATGACCCTCTGTTCCAGCAAGTTCAACCGTGACATAAAGAAAGCGAAGTTGCCATCTCAATTGTCAAATTATGATACCATTACAAGCAGACTTGAGGGATGGCGCGAGAAAATAGAAAAACTAAGAAAGGAGGTGGATCGCGTAAAGACTCATTCTGGTATGGAAAAGTCAGTAAAAGACCGTCTGATTCAAAAACGGCATCTGTTGAGACTTGAACTTGACTATTTTGTTGGAAAATATAAGCGTTTCCAGATGGAAGAAGTTCCTGAGGGATTTGCGCGAAGACAGGGAGCAGGTATCGGTCTTGTCGGTAAATACGCAGGATTGTACCTAAGGTCTTTGTTCCATAAAGCCGATGATAGGAATAAGAGTAATGTTCGTGTGGTCAAGGGGGCCACTACAGCAGAATACCGAAAGATGTGGGGCATACAAGATGAGTATGAGAAAAAGTCACGCGACAATCATGTTCATCATTGCATTGATGCTATTACAATAGCTTGCATAGAACCAGGCGAATACAATGCCACAGCCAGATATTATCAGCAATTAGAAGAGTATGAGAGGTCAAAGGCTGTCAAACCATCCTTCCGCAAGCCCTGGCCAACCTTTACTGAGGACATAAAGGCCATAGCACAGGAAATGCTTGTCGTTCATAGCACACCAGACAATATGCCAAAGCATGCATGTAAATATGTACAGACATCAAATGGCAGAAAACTTGCCAAGGGCGACTCTGCTCGAGGATCACTCCATAATGATACATACTATGGAGCCATTGAGCGCGAAGGAGAAATAAAATATGTTGTTCGTAAAGATCTTAGCATATTAAAGGAAAATGATGTTGAAAATATTGTGGATGCAACTGTTAAAGAGAAAATAAAGCAGGCTATTGCTGAGAAAGGGTTTAAGGAAGCAATGGCTGGGGACATTTTTATGAATAGGGAGAAAAACATCAAAATAAGGAAAGTAAGATGTTTTGCACTTACAGTAACAAATCCTTTACATATTCGAAAACAAAGAGACACGTCTCCGAGAGAATACAAACGACAATTCCACGTTACTCCAGATGGTAACTATTGTATGGCAATCTATGAGGGAATTGTAAAGGGAAAGATGAAACGGACTTATGAGATAGTCAACATGATTGATGCCGCTGCTTATTTTAAGAATAGTTCTGGATTAATAAAACAATACCCAATTGCTCCTGAACATAAGAATGGACTTAAGTTTAGATGTACCGTCCGCACAGGTACGCAAATAATTATTTTGCAATCAGACAATGAAGAGATAAACTTAAAAGATAATGAAGAGATCACCAAACGATTTTATTATGTTGCAGTAATGCAAAGTGATGGTCGAGTAGTTCTGCGCTATAGTCAGGATGCTCGGGATGCGACTACTTTGAAAAAAGAACGAAAATCTGGCGCATATAAATCTGGTGAGCAATATAGAGCTGAAATAATACTTTCCTTATCTGATTTTCATGCTTTAGTAGAAGGCGTGGATTTCAATATTAACGTGCTTGGCGAAATAGTTTTGCTAAAATAGGACACCCATGTTAAAGCGAACTCTTGTTTTTACAAGCCCAATGACACTCTCGCTGAAGAATCAGCAACTGGTAATTGCCTACAAAGATTCTCCAGACGACAAACAGACAGCACCGATAGAAGATGTTGGCATGGTTCTACTTGAGAATCAACAGACCAGTATCACGCTACCACTACTCAATGCCTTGGCAGAGAATGATGTGCAAGTAGTTATCTGTAATAGTAAAGGTATGCCAAGCGCAATGATGCAAAGCATGAATAGCAATAACCTGCAAGGTGAAACGCTGAGAACTCAGATCGCATGTGGTGAAGTGCTGAAAAAACAACTCTGGAAGCAAATTGTTGAATCAAAAATAAAGAACCAAGCATCTTTGCTGAATGGCATTGGTGAAAATGGAAGCATACTAAAGCCGTATTATACTAACGTTAGGAGTGGAGATGTCGATAATCGTGAAGGAATAGCTGCACGCATTTATTTTCAGCATCTTTTTGGCGATGGCTTTATCCGTGATAGAGATGAACCAGGTATTAATACAATGTTAAACTACGGTTACTCTATATTAAGGGCTGCCACATGTCGAGCTATTGTTTCTTCTGGATTGCTACCAGCAATAGGCATACACCATCATAACAGAAGCAATGCTTATCCACTTGCTGATGACTTGATGGAACCTTATAGACCATTCGTTGATGGTATCGTTTATGATTTGGCCTTGCGTGGTGAGGTTGAGCTAACAAAAAGCACCAAAAGCGATTTAATAAGCGTGCTTTATACCGATACCATGTTTGAAAGGGTTAAGCGGCCTCTTAGTGTTGGGCTATCTATGACTACAGCGAGTGTAGTGAAATGTCTCTCAAAAGAACTGAATACTATAAGCTTGCCCACATTCCCATGACATTTGAAAGACTAAATGCCTATCATATTATGTGGCTATTAGTGATGTTTGATTTGCCGGTTCTAACTAAGAAAGAGCGAAAAGATGCTGCTCTGTTTCGTAAGAACTTGGAAAAAAACGGGTTTACCATGCATCAATATAGTGTTTACATTCGATACTGCGGTTCATTGGAAAGTGCTCAAGTTCATATAAAACGGATAAAAAGTTTTACTCCTGAAAAAGGACATATAAGCATTCTTTCAATTACTGATAAACAATATTCAAACATTATGCATATTTGGGGGAAAATTGAGAAAAAATCTAAGCCGACCCCATTGCAATTAGAATTTTTTTGATAATTTTGTAGAGAAATAGTATATACACTGCCACTTCATGTATAATTATTGTAGAGTAAGTGACTGAAAAAGAATGAAATACAAAGTATATGTTGTGGTTTGATGTAGAAAAGAGATATAAAGCAATCCCACGGACAAAACCACTATTCCCCTTAAGTTGTGGTTTGATGTAGAAAAGAGATATAAAGCAATCGTTGTTTGCGCCTCCCCCTCCGCCCTAAAGTTGTGGTTTGATGTAGAAAAGAGATATAAAGCAATAAGATGTTCTCGTGGAAGAACTTCACGTAGTTGTGGTTTGATGTAGAAAAGAGATATAAAGCAATGCCGCCAGCGAGGGTTCAAAGGTAACTCAGTTGTGGTTTGATGTAGAAAAGAGATATAAAGCAATCCCGGGCCCCTGCTCCTTTTTGTTCGCATCGTTGTGGTTTGATGTAGAAAAGAGATATAAAGCAATAACACCAAACATAGCCTTTAGAACATCCTGTTGTGGTTTGATGTAGAAAAGAGATATAAAGCAATGCGGCAGCGGTCGTAGTCTTTCAGTCCCAGTTGTGGTTTGATGTAGAAAAGAGATATAAAGCAATTTACTTGTGTTTAACCCTTGCGCTTTTAAGTTGTGGTTTGATGTAGAAAAG
>JAZQIW010000089.1:0-27184 GCA_045541355.1 Eubacteriales bacterium
ATACTGCGGCTGCGGGAACAGGTGCAGGTACAGCGGGCGGTAGCCTCTGGTCGATGCTTCTCACATTTGTTCCTTTTATTCTTATTTTCTATTTCCTTCTTATCAGACCTCAGAAAAAGCAGGAAAAAGAAACGGCAGCTATGAGAAATAACCTCTCTGTGGGCGATGAAATTACAACAATCGGCGGAATTATCGGTAGAATTACCCATATCAAGGATGATGTTGTAACAATTGAATCGGGCGCAGACAGAAATAAAATCAGAATCAGAAAAACAGCCGTTGCAACAGTTGATAAGAAGTACGGCGAAGAAAAGGCTCCCAAGGGCGGTTATAAGGTAAAGAGCGTAAAGAAGAGCGAAAACGTTCTCGGCGAAGCTCCCGCACTTAAGGAAGATAAAAAGGAAGAACCCAAGGAATAAAAACGTCATATTGAACACCGCTTTGTCATATTCTTTAGTATAAGTATGATAAAGGAGTGTTTTGACGTGAAAAATAATCACAAATATAACCGTAGAGCCGTGAAGACACAAAAATCCCCTGTAAGTCTGTTCTTCAGGGCTCTTGTTGTAGGCTTTGCCGTGGTTGTCGCTTTGCTTGTTGTGCTGTCGGCGATTTTTGCACTTGTGCTTTCAAAAACCGATGACGGCGGCTCGTATGTTTCGCTTGCATCCCCCGTGGTAACGGTAATCAGCCTTGCTGCAGGCGGCTTTGTTTCGGGAAAGCTTGACGGCGCCGATGCTGTGTTTTCGGCACTTATTCTGGGTGCCGCAACCCTCGGACTTTCCTATGCAGTCTCTACTGCTCTTGACCTTTCGGCAAATCTTGGACCGATACTGAAAACCGTGCATATAGTGATGGTGATGTTGAGCCCGTTTTTCGGTGCAAAGCTTGCGTCGGGCAGAGCAAAAACAAAGAATGGCAGAAGATTGTAAAAAAAATGTAAACATTAGGAAAGAGGCTTTATTTTAATAAATATATATGGTATAATATCATCCGCCGGTGCAAAAAAGCATACGGCGGAAATTTATTTTATCACACACACACCTCTCCACGGCTTGGTTGCCCGGAATGCCCGGGTTTGCCGACAAAGCAGAAGTGTGGTGGAAAAAAACCAAAGGAGGACATGAAAATGTCAGTAGTATCAATGAAGCAGCTGCTTGAAGCAGGCGTCCATTTCGGACATCACACAAGAAGATGGAACCCTAAGATGGCTGAGTACATCTTCACAGAAAGAAACGGAGTATACATCATCGACCTTCAGAAGACAGTAAAGAAGCTCGAAGAAGCGTATATGTTTATCCGCGAAGTTGCAATGGAAGGCGGCGATGTTCTTTTCGTAGGAACAAAGAAGCAGGCATCCGATGCAATCAAGGAAGAGGCTGAAAGAGCAGGCTGTTACTATGTTAACATGACATGGCTCGGCGGTATGCTCACAAACTTCAAGACAATTAAGAAGAGCATCGCAAGACTCAACGCACTCCACAAGATGGAAGATGACGGTACATTTGATCTTCTTCCCAAGAAGGAAGTTATTTCTCTCGTTAAGGAAATCAATGACCTCGAAAGAAACCTCGGCGGTATCAAGAACATGAAGAGCACACCCTCTGCTATGTTCGTAGTAGACCCCAAGAAGGAAAAGAACGCAGTAGCAGAAGCTAAGAAGCTCGGTATTCCCGTAGTAGCAATTGTTGACACAAACTGCGATCCCGATGAAGTAGATTATGTAATCCCCGGTAACGATGACGCTATCCGCGGCATCAAGCTCATTCTTTCCGTAATGGCAGACGCTATTCTCGAAGGTAACCAGGGCGAACAGCTTACAGATACAACAGCAGAAGCAGCAGTAGCAGAAGCAACTGACGAAGAATAAGCGGAGAATCTCCGTCGAAAGATTCGCGTGTATTGTCGATGTAATTTTCGCCGATGGTGACGCGGAGAAATACTGTTTGCATTGTATAAATGCATCAATGCAAACTCATTAAAAAAGAATATTACTCTACAGGAGGAATTTTAGTATGAATTTCACAGCTAAAGACGTATCCGATCTCAGAGCGCAGACCGGTATCGGTATGATGGAATGTAAGAAGGCTCTTACAGAAGCAAACGGCGACATGGAAGAAGCAGTTAAGATCCTCAGAGAAAAGGGTCTTGCAGTAGCAGCAAAGAAGGCAGGCAGAATTGCAGCCGAGGGTAAGGTAGCTATTAAGTCTGTTGGCAATAAGGCTGCGGTTATCGAAGTAAACTGCGAAACAGACTTCGCTGCAAAGACAGATAAGTTTGTTGAATTTATTGATAAGCTCCTTGACATCGTTCTTGAAAGCGGCGTAGCTGATGTTGAAGCACTTCTCGCAGCAAAGTTCGATGCAGATAACACAGTTGACGACTACCTCAAGAAGGAAGTTATCAACTCCATTGGTGAAAACATCTCTATCAGAAGATTCCAGGTTGTTGAAGGCCTTCAGGCTTCCTATGTACATGGCGGCGGTACAATCGGCGTTATCGTAACAGGTGAAACAAGCGGCGATGAAGCAAATGCCAAGGAAGTTCTTAAGAACCTTGCACTTCAGGCAGCAGCTATGAATCCCAAGTATCTTGACAGAGATTCTGTTCCCGCATCTGCAGTTGAAGCTGAAAAGGAAATCATCCTTGCTCAGATCAAGAACGACGAAAAGAACGCTAATAAGCCCGAAGCTGTTCTCGAAAAGATGGTTATCGGTAAGATTGGTAAGTTCTACGCAGAAAACTGCCTCATGGAACAGGAATACGTTAAGGGCGATAAGGAATCTGTTGCAAAGTACGTAGCAGGCGCTGATAAGGACCTTAAGGTTACAGGCTTTATTCGCTTTGAAAAGGGCGAAGGCATCGAAAAGAAGGAAGAGGACTACGCAGCAGAAGTTGCAAAGCTTGCAGGCGGTAACAACTAAGCATAGCTCTTTAACCGAAAAGTGCGCCGTCTTGACGGTGTGACTTAAACGGCGTGAATTAAAAATTCAGAAACCCATGTGTCAAACGCTGATGCATGGGTTTTTTGTGCCGAAAAAACTTGACATACAATCGTTTGTGTAGTATACTATTATGTACGTTTGTACATTAACCCCACTTGTTTTGGAGTGAAAAATATGTTCAGAATAGTAACAAGAAAAGAATTAAATCCAACAGTAACATTAATTGAGGTTTCTGCTCCCCTTGTAGCAAGAAAGGCAGAGCCCGGTCAGTTTATTATCCTCAGAACAGATAAAGACGGCGAGAGAATACCCCTTACTGTTGCTGATTTTGATAGAGAAAAGGGTACTGTCACAGTAATTTTCCAGATTGTCGGTGCTACTACACAAAAGCTTAATGCCCTTCGTGAAGGCGATTGCCTTTCGGATTTTGTCGGTCCTCTCGGAAGAGCCACCGAAACGGAAGGTCTTAAAAAGGTCGCAGTAGTCGGCGGCGGTGTTGGATGTGCAATTGCCTTTCCCGTAGCGAAGAAATTGCATAATCAGGGCTGTGAGGTTCACGCAATCGTGGGATTTAGAAATAAGGACTTGGTTATCCTTGAGGATGAGTTCAGAGCTAATACTGCCAAAACCGTGCTCATGTCGGATGACGGAAGTGCAGGGGAAAAAGGATTGGTTACCGATGCACTTAAAAAACTCATTGAAAGCGGAGAAAAGTATGATGAGGTCATAACAATCGGTCCGCTTATAATGATGAAGTTCGTTTGTGCTCTCACAAAGGAGTACGGAATAAAAACCGTGGCAAGCATGAACCCGATAATGATTGACGGAACGGGTATGTGCGGCGGCTGCAGACTTACGGTGGGCGGAAAAACAAAGTTTGCCTGCGTTGACGGACCTGAGTTTGACGGACATGAAATAGATTTTGACGAGGCTATGGAACGCTCAAGTATGTACCGTGATTTTGAACGTCATGCCCATGAAGAAACCTGTAATCTTTTTAAAATGTCTGAGGAGGAAAAATAAATGGCGAATATGTCACTGAAAAAAAACGAAATGCCTGCTCAGAAGCCCGAAATAAGAAGAAACAATTTCCTTGAGGTAGCACTCGGCTATACTGCCGAACAGGCTGTTGATGAGGCAAAAAGATGCCTTAACTGTAAAAACCGCCCCTGTGTTGGCGGATGTCCCGTAAAGATTTATATTCCTGATTTCATCTCAAAGGTTGCCGAGGGTGATTTTGAGGCAGCATATAAGATAATATCAGAGCAGAGCTCGCTTCCTGCCGTGTGCGGGAGAGTCTGCCCTCAGGAAAAGCAGTGCGAGAGCAAGTGCGTAAGGGGAATCAAGGGAGAGCCTGTTGCAATAGGCAGACTTGAAAGATTTGTGGCAGACTGGCATAATGAAAATGTAAAGGAAGCACCCGAAAGACCGGAAAGCAACGGCATTAAGGTGGCTGTCATAGGCTCAGGTCCTTCCGGACTTACCTGTGCGGGAGATCTTGCAAAGAAGGGCTATGATGTGACGGTATTTGAGGCACTTCACGTTGCCGGCGGTGTGCTTGTTTACGGTATTCCCGAATTCAGACTTCCTAAGGCAATAGTTGCAAAAGAGGTTGAAACGCTCAAGCAGCTCGGTGTTAAAATCCAAACCAATATGGTAATAGGAAAGATTCTGTCTATTGATGAGCTTTGCGAGGAATATGGCTTTAAGGCAGTGTTTGTAGGCTCGGGAGCAGGACTTCCGAAGTTTATGAATATTCCCGGTGAACAGCTCAAGGGCGTGTATTCGGCAAATGAATTTTTAACACGTGTAAACCTTATGAAAGCGTATAAGGAAAACTCCTCAACCCCAATTATGAAGGCAAAGAAGGTTGCGGTTGTTGGCGGCGGTAATGTTGCCATGGATGCGGCAAGAAGTGCATTGAGGCTCGGAGCCGAGAATGTTTACATAGTATATAGACGTTCAATGGATGAGCTTCCCGCAAGACATGAAGAGGTTGAGCATGCCATGGAAGAGGGGGTTGATTTCAGACTTCTCAATAATCCGATAGAGATACTTGGATATCGTAACCCCGATGATAAAAAAGACCCCATGAACGGATTTGTTACGGGTATAAAATGCATAAGGATGGAACTTGGCGAGCCTGATGAAAGAGGCAGACGCAGACCCGTTGAGATTGCCGGAAGCGAATTTGTGCTTGACGTAGACTGCGTAATAATGGCAATCGGTACAAGTCCCAATCCTCTCATCAAATCCACAACCAAGGGACTTGAAACCAAGGCTTGGGGAGGCATAGTAGCTGATGAAGAAACAGGGCTTACATCACGCGAAAACGTGTATGCAGGCGGCGATGCCGTAACCGGTGCGGCAACTGTAATTCTTGCAATGGGAGCCGGAAAGAACGCGGCAGCGGCAATTGATAAAAAGCTGTCAGGTAAGTAAAGAAGTAAAAAAACGAGGCGTTGCCTCGTTTTTTTGTATGCTAATCAATGTCAGGAATAACCTTTTCGGGTGCTTCTTCAAGAACCGCGGGTGTTTTGTATAACCTTTTCATAAACTTGTATGCCGAAGCAAAATAGTAGCCGTCGCAGATTCTCTCATCAAGAACAAAGGTTGTGTCAATAACACTCTTCTTTTCAACGCTTCCGTCGTCGCTAATTACGTTGACACGCTTTTTTGCACCAAAGGCAACGAAAACAGGCACGTTTCCAAAGTCATAAAGGTGGTGGAATATGGCAGGGATGCCAAGGGAACCCATGGAGGTGAGAAACAGAGAGGAATGGAAGGGCGAAAGCCTTTGGAGAGAATATGGGAGCCAGCCGAAATAATCCATAAGCCTCAGAGTACCAATAGCGAATTTCAGAACAAGTCCCGGTAAATAGTTGAGAATCCTTGCAAGGTCATCAAAACTGCTCTTCGGGTTGTCTCTGTATGAAACGATTGCACTGTTAAATTTGGAATAAACGTCAAGAATTGTGTCAGAGGGGTCAAACTCAACCTTTATTGCGGTGTCGGGACTGTCAAGTGCCATTTCTTTTTTTATAACAAGAGAAATAACAATTTTGTCTCTTGAATAAACCCGCTGTCCTGCAATGTAGCGGTTTATGGCAGGGTACTGAGATACCGTTCTTATGTAGGCCGCAACAATCATGTGCATGATGCTGAGACCGGGATAGCCTTCCTTGCGCTTTCTTGCAATGTATTCGTCGCAGGTTTCTGTTTCAAAGCTGTCTGCAATGTAGTTTTGACAGCCGGCACGCTGCCCCATTATGTATGGCGACACCACACTCATCGGGTCAAGCGTTCTGACTCTTCGAGCATCTTTTCTGTCGCCAAATCTCTTTTTCGCCATGTGCATATCCTCTTTTGTCGAATTTTGTATATACACATTGTAACATAAAAAGAATAGTTTGTACATAGAAAAATGCAATTTTCTACATTGTTCATAAAAAAACGGCTCGTAATTTGTTTATAATTTTTTTTTCGTTTCGTGAAACAGTTACCTGAGAGGTGCCGAGAATTTTTGCTGTTTCTGCTTGGGTGAGATTTTTGTAATATCTTAGATAAATGAGACTTCTCTCGTTCTTTTCCAATAAGGATAGCTCTTGATTCAGTGCGATGCTGTCCGTAATCCCCGAAATCTCATCATCAGACGGTGTGATGTCGGCAATTGTAAGGTCACCCGAGCCTTCAGAAACCTTCTGCTCAAGCGATAGAATAACATTTGATGCTTCAAGGGCAGATATAATGTCCTCCTCGGACAGATTGCATATGCGGCATAGGTCGGAGATTTTTGGTGAATAGCCGTTCTCCATAATGAATTTTTCACTTGCTTTCAGAATTTCCGAGGCGTTTTTCTTGATGGTTCTTGAAATCCTTATAATTCCGTCATCCCTCAAATAACGCTTTATTTCGCCTGTGATGAGGGGAAAGGCATAGGTGGAGAATGAATACCCCTTTTCTCCGTCAAAGCCTTCCATGGCCTTTAAAAGCCCTATTGTGCCTATTTCTATTAAATCCTCAAGCTCACAGCCTCTGCCGCGAAACCGAATGGCTATGCTTTTAACAAGGGAAAGATTGTTTTTTATAAAGTCTTCTTTGGCTTTTATGTCTCCGCATTTTGATTTTTGTAATAGGATGCCGTTGTCAAAAAAACGCTCATTCATTACCGACACTTTTGCCTATGTATTTCTTGAGAATTACCGTGGTTCCCTTGCCGACACTTGATTTAACACTCATTTTATCTGTAAAGCACTGCATGATTGAAAAGCCCATACCGCTTCTCTCGTCGCTTTTTGACCCTGTGTACATAGGCTCAAGCGCCTTTTTCACATTCTCAATGCCGCAGCCCTTGTCCCTTATCTTTACTGTCAAAAGACCTTCTTGGTCGTATTTTGCATCAATATAAATCAACCCATTCCCTGAAGCATTTTTTTCGTATGCATGTACAATGCAGTTGGTTACCGCCTCCGAGACTGCCGTTTTTATGTCACATAATTCTTCAATTGTAGGGTCGAGACCGCATACAAAGGCTGCTATGGTCGACCGTGCAAAACCCTCGTTGATGCTTTTTGCGTTCATGGAGATTTTAAAGCTGTTGATGATTTTTGGTTTTTTCATTGTTTTTGTCCTTCCGTTGTCATTCTGCACTGGGTGCTTTTTATAATTTTGTCAACGCCCGCCATTTTTAAGATTTTCATGGTTCTCTCGCTTGCGTTGCATATAAATGTCTGACCTTTGTATTCGCACATTTTTCTGTACCTTCCGAGGATTAGTCCAAGCCCCGACGAATCCATGAACTCGATTCCCGCAAGGTCGAGTATGAGCGTGTCGGGGCGGTGTAAAAAAATCAGCCTGTCAATGTTGTCCCGCATTTCTCTTGCTGAATGGTGGTCGATTTCACCCTTCAGAAATACAATCATTTTACCGTCTTTGTTTTGAGAAGTCATTTCCATTTGCTCGCGTCCTTTCTGTTATCTGAAAAAATAATACATTATTCATTATGAAAAAAACGTCGAAATAGAAACGATGTCTATTCTTTTTTTGTGTGCAAAAGATAAGATAGGGCAAATAGAAAAGAAAGCAGTATGACGGCAGGGTAAATTAAATACTGAAAGGCACCGTATTCGAGACGCTTGTCTGCAAAAGCTGCTGTTATAAAAGAAACGGGAATTGCAAGAAACAGTACACAGACAAAGGGGATAACTGCCTTGCGTTTTGGGAGAAATGTGCGCCTTAGAGTGCCTGCCGCAGAGTATAGATATGTGGAGGTTTTTATTATAAAGGCGACAATTCGTGCTGAAGACAATATTTCTGTAATGTCAATGCCGAACACGAGCTTTACGGTGGAATAATAGGGGTCGGATAGTGAGGAGAGCAAGTCGCCGCCAAAGGTTAGAAGCATTACTATGCTTGTTGCACCGAAGAATATAAAAACCGTGAAAAATGATAGAACAATGGAGCTTTTGTATATGCTGCCGCTGTCCTTGTAACTGAATTTTTTAAAGCAGAAATGGAATACACAAAGGTCGGAAAAAATGAAAAGACCGCAAAACAGTCCGTTTAATATGGCATCGGAAATATTGCTGTTTGAAATTGAAATGGGTATAAATGATCGAGTTGTAAGGAATACCGAAAACAAACCGAAAAGAATTACGGCAAAGGGAAAAGCTGTCAGAATACAAAAACGGTAAATGCCCTTTTCGGAGTTGTAGCAGAGATAAAAGCTTACGGCAATAAGTACCGCAGCAAGCATCCCGTAGTAAAGGAGGCTTACCGGTTTGTCTGCAATAAATGCTACGGATTTGATTACCTCTGTCAGTAAAAGAAGCGCGCAGAATACCGAAAGTATTGATGTGATAACAGATAAAATGCCGTAGATGTACCTGTTATTTATTTCTTCGCCGCGTTGTTTTTTAAAGATAAGCGTTGTAGCGTATGAAAGAAGGAAGCCTATAATAAAAGCACATAAAAGCGAAAGGGGAAAGTTGTTGGATGAAAAAATGGGATTGAAGATTATTGTTCCCGATAACAGATAGGTTGTTGCTGCAATAAAATGCTGAAAAGAAAAAGAAGTTTTTTTCATTGTTATCACCTGACCTTGGTGCTTTCTTGACTGAGTTTGAAATATGCGGGCTCGCGGGATGAAAGCTTTCCCTCGGAATCAATTGACAAGGAGGGCAGAGATGCACTGTGACCGCTTGTAAATTGAGTTAGAAACTTAATGATGTTTGTTTTTTGCTTATCGCTCAGCTTTTTTAGCTTTTTTAAATCCTCCTCGTTTTTGACAGCTTCTAAAAACTCAGAAACCCCGCGCTCCTTTGCACATATAATTTTGCTTTTTGACGGAAATACGTTGCTTTCGGAAAGCTCACGTGCCATGTGTTTCAAAAGAAGGGGAGAGGCGGATTCTGAGATGACGTAAAATTCGCTTGTGGCATAGTAACAGTCCTTGTATTTTGAAGATAGCTTTTTTGTTGCCTGCTTGATGTTTTGACCCTTGACTGTTGCCACAAAGTAGTCCGCACCTTTTTCCTCCTGCTTTCCGTCGCCGCTTTGCTTTTCAATAAGGGCGTGGATGCTTATGTCATTTTGTTCGCCCTCAAAGCCGACGGCGTGTATAAAATAAACATCTTCGTTGTGGTTGCGTGAACAGGAAACAAGAAACAAACAAATTAAGAGCATAAATTGCATCGCGGCACACTTTTTCAAATTCAGTCCTCCTTGTTTTTGCTGTACAGAGAGCTTTCGGCGTTGCTTAGAGCTTTTTTCGGAATGGTGATAAGACCGTCACTAAGGGCGTTTTTCTTGATGGGCGAAAAGGGCATGAGATATGGTATGCCAAAGGATTCCTTTCGAGATATGCAGACAAGCAGAAAGCAAAAGGATAGTATTATTCCGGGAAACCCGAAAATCTTGGCAAGAATGATGTTGATAAATCTGATAAGAACAATGCTGTTCATAAAGCTTGGAATGATAAAGGTGCATACCGCCGTAAGAGAGGCTACCATTATTACGGGAGCACTTGCAAGACCTGCACTGATAGCTGCGTCCCCAAGTATTAATCCTGCAACAATTCCCACGGCATCTCCCACTGCCCTCGGCATACGAATACCAACCTCTCGGATAAGCTCAAATATAAGCAGTATTGTCATAAGCTCTCCGAATACGCCAAAGGGGACATCCTGCCTGAGTTCAATGACTGTCTTGTAAAGCTTGTAAGGCACAACGGATGTGTGGTGTTCAATTGAGGATAGATAGAAAGAGGGGAGGTAGAGAGAAATAATAACGCTTAAAAAACGCAAAAAGCGCATAAATGTGGCATAGTAGGGTGTTTTCAGATAGTCCTCTGCCGATTGAAGCGACTCAATGAAAAGAAAAGGGACAGTGAGGACAATCGGGCTTCCGTCACAAATTATTGCAATTCTGCCCTCAAGCAGTTTTGCGGCAACAACATCCGGCTTTTCCGATGAACCGACATTGGTAAATAAAGAAGGAGATTTTTTTTGTAAATAATGTTCAACGTACCCCGAATCTATAACACCGGGCATATTTATGCCTTCGATGCACTTTTTTACACGTTTTAACGTATCCTTTTTCGCAATACCGTCAATGTATGCAATGTAAACGGTGGTGTCCGTGTATTTTCCGAGGGTAAGCCTTAAAGATTTGAAGTCGGTTGTCTTGAGACGTTTTCTTAAAAGTGCAAGATTGTCCTCTGAGTTTTCGATAAATCCTTCCCTCGGGCCTTTAACAACCACCTCGCTGTCAGGCTCAGATACACTTCGCGAGTTTGAGCGCTTAACCATAGCGGCAAAAACACCAAAGCCGTCATCAAATTCAATAAGTATAAGAGCAAACCCGGATAACAGCTTTGTTATGGCTCCGGAAAGGTCATCAATAGTCGCCAGCTCGCTGCAAGAAATCAGACCAAAAACCTCCTGACTGCTTTGGGGAGGCAAATCGTTTTTCAAAAGAGGAAGTATTACACTTTCGGAAATATAGTCCCTGTCTGTGTAGCTTCCAATGTTTATAATATATCCGATTTTGCCCTGTGAAAAAGAAATCTTGCGACTGTTAAAATCGGCACAATCTGTGAAAGCGTCGGACAGTTGTTTTTGAAAATCCGTAATTGTTTTGTTAATCAGAAAAATCACCACCAAAGTTATAGTTTCCCAAAATAAAAAAATAATGCCTGTAAAAGCACTTTTACAGACAAAATGTTAACAATTATTGTGTTGACATAAGGATATAATTTTGATACAATACAATGCGTTGGCAGATGTTGCCGATAATATATGCAGAGGTATCGAAGTGGTCATAACGGGGCTGACTCGAAATCAGTTTGTGAGCAATCACACGAGGGTTCGAATCCCTCCCTCTGCGCCAAATGTAAACACTAATATTATACAACCCCTGTTGTACGATATTAGTGTTTTTTTCTTTATATTTCCGTGACTTTCGGAGGCAGATTAATAGGACAGTTTGTAGAGTTTGTTTCATAAAATGAAAAAACTTGATTTAAAATTTTTAATTTGAATACCAATTGTACTATTATTGTTCTTTTGATTTCCTTGATTTGTCATAGTATTCAGCCTCAGCCTTATCAGGTGTACGATAACGAAGGATAGTATGCGGTCTTCGACTATTGTAGAATTCCATATATTCCGAGATTGAAACTCTGAAATGTCTTTCAGACGTATACTTTGTTCGGTACAATTCTTCTCGTTTCAAGTTGCCGAAGAAAGATTCACATACCGAGTTATCATATGGCATTGCCTTTCTTGAAAATGAATGCTGTATTCCCAAAGAAGCTATATATATCCTAAACGCATCTGATGTGTAATTTGAGCCTCTGTCACTATGAAATATAAGAGTGTTCTTTTCGGGTTTTCTGGCATTGTACGCATTTGCCAAAGTCGTTTTTGTAAGCCATGTTGAGTTTCGTTTTGATATGGTGAACGAAATGACTTTTCTTGCATATAGATCAAGAATTACACATATGTAAAACAGTTTGTTATTACACCTGAAATATGTAACATCGCTTACCCATACCTCATTGGGCGATTTGGGGTTAAATTGCTGATTGAGAATGTTTGCATGCCTTTCTTGAGTTTGAAGATATATTGTTTTAGCACCTGATTTTATACTGAACCATCCATTTTCATGCATTATTTTTGCAACCGTTCTTTCTGTTGTTTTGTAGCCTCTGTCGTTCATGACAGCAGTTATTTTTCCGGCACCGTAAGTTTGCTTGCTGGAATTGAATATTTCCTCTATTACAGGTGTTAACAACCGTTTTCTTTGTGCAGCAATTGAGTTTTCATTTTTGCTGCGGAGTATGTGATTGTAGTAACTTCCAGTTGGCACATCCAAAGCAGCACACAGTGTTTTTATGCTGTATGTTGAACTCAACTCTTTTATGACCTCGTATTTTCGATGCAGTGGAGCATCAACTGGGCAACCGCAGGTTTTAAGGATTTTGATGGTATTTTCCAGTTTCTCACAGTGTGCTTTTAGTTTGTTATAGTTTCCGAGATTAAGAAGCTTGGTCTTACCTTTTGTAGCATTGTGTTCGTTTATCCAAATATAAAGTGTGCTTCTTGAAATTCCTGAAGTTTTGTGAATTGAAGTGATAGTTTCACCTTCAGCGTATCGCATTATTATTTTGTTTTTAAGTTCAACGGTATATGTTTTTCTCATTTAATTATCCTCCTATAATTACAATGAGAATAATTCTATCATTTATAGCAAATTGTTTCAAGAGATTACAAAATAAGAACTTTATATTTGAACTATGTATGTTTTGTTGAGGGGATTTGCTTGAAAACTTAATACCCTTGAAAACAATGTAAAATTATGATATAATTATAAATAACACTATATTGGGTTGTTAAACTTGTTTGTGTAAATTTTACCTAACAATCATTTATGAAATGGGGCTTTAAGTTGTTTGTTTCTTCGGTTAAACTTTATAATTTTAGACAGTTCAAATCAGAGGAGGAAAAGCCTGGATTAGATATTACACTTCACAAGGGACTTAATGCTTTGATAGGCGAAAACGATTCTGGAAAAACCGCAATAATAGATGCTATTAAATTGGTTTTGCTAACACAAAGTAACGAGTATGTTCGTCCTGAAGAAGAGGATTTTTATACGGGTTCTAACGGTGTTTCTGTAAATGAGTTTTTGATTGAATGTAAACTAGAAGATTTTACTCAAAATGAAGCTAAAAACTTTATCGAATATCTTTCTTTTGAAAAAGCTGGTGATGCTATAGTATATTTCATAAATTTATATTTTCGTGCATGGAAAGAAAAAAACAGAATTTATACTGAGCTTCGTGTCGGTAATATTGAAGATGGTGTTGTATTGGATGCAAGAGCAAGAGATTTGTTGCGTGCCGTATACTTAAAGCCACTTAGAGATGCAGAGCGCGAAATGAGCGCAGGTCGTAATTCAAGAATTTCACAGATTTTATTGGGACATCCTATTTTTCAAAATCAAGACTCGCACAAACTCAGGGAAATAGTTAATGATGCAAACATCTCTATAGATAAGTATTTTTCTGATGAAGAGGGAAAAGATATTCTTCTCACAATAAGGAGAACATTAAAGGATTTTAATGTTGAAGATTCTTCAACAACAGCTTCATTAACAACAGCAAATATTCAGTTAAAAACAATATTAGAGACATTGTCTTTAAATGTTTCCGATATCCATCCTGGTTTGGGTGAATTGAATTTGTTGTTTATGGCGGCAGAACTCTTATTGTTAAAACATGATAATTATGGTGGATTGAAATTAGCACTAATTGAGGAACTAGAAGCACATCTTCACCCGCAAGCACAACTTCGATTGATTAACTTTCTTCAAAACGAGTACAATGAATCAGGGGCACAAATAATAATATCTACCCATAGTCCTATATTGGCTTCAAAAATCAATATAAAAAATATCATTTTATTAAAAAACGGGAAGGGCTATGATTTGACATACACAAAAACAGGATTAGAACGTGGCGATTATTTGTTTTTACAAAGGTTTCTTGATGCCACAAAATCAAATTTGTTTTTTGCCAAGGGTATTATTATGGTTGAAGGTGATGCCGAAAATATATTAATCCCTGTTATTGCTGAAATATTAGGATATCCTCTAGAAAAATATGGCGTTTCAATTGTTAACGTTGGCAGTACTGCTTTCTTAAGGTATTCAAAAATTATGTTACGTTCAGATGGTACAACTATTCCGATACCAGTATCTATAATAACAGATTGTGATATAAAACCCTATGATGAAATTGATGGCCAAAGAGTTTTTACTGATAAAACACAAAAATATGCTGATGCTATCGCAAATAAGAACAACGCATATAACATGGGGTCAGTAAAATGTTTTGTTTCTCCAAAATGGACATTGGAATTCTGTTTGGCTCAAAGCTGTTTGGCAGACGAATTTCATAGAGCAATATACTATGCTAAAAAAATAAAGAATAGCGATAAATACTCTTTGAACAATAAAAAGATTCAAGAGGCTGATGAGGCTGCACAAAACGATTTTTCTAAATGGGCGAGTTTGTCTAATGATGAGAGAGCATCAAATGTATTTCAAATAATGTTTGATAATAACGAAAAAACTGCTTTGAAGGCCATTACGGCGCAATGCTTGGCTTCTATGTTGCGTTGGTATTGTCTTGAGAGTCCTCCGGAAAGCGAAAAAGAAAAAATGTTCGACGTAGATTTGTTCCAATTTAAGACATCTGACGAAAAGATTAGTACGCTGAAAGAAAAAATTGAAGCGGATGAAAGTATAAGGTATATTGTTTCTGCCATAAAACATGCTGTTGGTGTGGAATCTTAATAAGGGGAATATATATGAATCCTATTAAAGTGCAAAATTGTGAAGTTGAAATAGTTGAAAAACTGCTTTTGCCTGAGGGTGCACGTTTTTCCGATGATGCTAAAGCGGTTATTTCGTGTTGGGAATCTACAGATGTATCTGCTTGCCCAGGCAGTGGAAAAACAACTGTTTTGTTGGCTAAGTTGAAAATCCTTGCAGATAGAATGCCTCTTGATAATGGTGAAGGTGTTTGTGTTCTTTCGCATACTAATGTAGCGGTAAATGAAATTAAAACACGATTATCTAGTTGTGCGGATAAATTACTTAATTATCCTAATTATGTTGGTACTATTCAATCTTTCATAGATGCATATATTGTAAAACCTTATTTAAGGAACAAAACAACGGTGGCTTTGCAGGTGGTAGATGATGATGTTTTTTCTTATCATTTGCATTCACTGGTTTTTAAAACTGACAACTATCCACACTTAAAGTGGCTATTGAGAAACAATTTTAATAAAGAAATATATTCTACGATGTTTGATATGATAAAAGTACTATACATAAAAGATGAGGCATTATATGTTGGCCGACAGACAAGGGCACTTGCTGGAAAAGGGAGGGATTCTTCTAAACAATACATATCTGCTGTTGAAGAGCTGCTTGAAACACAAGGCATGATACGTTACAAGGATGCTTATTTATATGCAGAAGAAGCAATTTCAGAACTAACAGAAACTTACGTGGAGTTGTTTAGCAAGAGATTCAAGTATGTTTTTATAGATGAATATCAAGATTGCGATCCCATTCAACGTAGAGCATTAGATAAAGTTTTTGACAAGACAAAGGGATGTGTTATGCATATAGGCGATCCCGACCAAGCTATATATAACTCTAATACTGTAAATCAAGAAGACTGGATCCCTAGTGAGTCGGCATTATCAATTGCTACATCTAATCGGTATGGGCAGCAAATTGCAGATGTTATCAACCACTTAAAAAAAAGAGATGGTAACATAATTTCTGAAAAGTCTTCAACTTCGTTTAGACCTACTTTAATTGTTTTTGATGATAACACTAGAAACAAAGTGATAAGTACATTCATTACAATTCTCGAAAACAACAATCTTGTTGCAGCCGAAGGAATATACAAAGTGATAGGTGCAGTAAAGAAAAAAAGTTTAGCTGGTTTGAAAATTAGTGATTATTGGGATGATTTTGATGACAGTGGAAAACATACAAGTGATTATAACTATTGGAATTACATTCAAAAAATAGCCATTTATTTAGAACAAGGCAAAGGATATTTAGCTGAACTTCATATACGAAAACTGTTGTGTAGAATTCTTGATTATGTTGATAAAAAATATACAGTTTACACAATTAAAGAGAAACTGTACGAAAATCATTGCGAAACATATAAAACTGCAGTTTTCCAAATTTTTGAATCAAAAGAATATTCAATAGAAGTAATAGATGATCATATTAGGAAATTGATAGGTAAGTTAATAACGAGTAGTAAGGATAATAAACCAATTTTTGAAGTGATACCAAAATACTTTTTCGAGGAAATCCATTCAAAGAGCAAAGATACAAGTCATTATAACTCATTAAGAGTATATTCTAAAGGTATTACTCTCCAATTTGATACTGTTCATGGAGTAAAAGGTGAAACACATGATGCAACGCTATATTTAGAAACTGAAAAAGGAGGCGTTTCTGATATAAAGTCAATTAT
Organism: Eubacteriales bacterium; assembly: GCA_045541355.1. GTDB lineage: Bacteria > Bacillota > Clostridia > Oscillospirales > CAG-382 > UMGS1387. Next base: position 16,522 of record JAZQIW010000089.1, read on the forward strand.
ACCATATTTTGATAAAGGTAAGTTACTTAAATCATCTGAGTATAACAGAAAATGTGTTTATGTTGGAATGAGTCGCCCTAGAAAACTACTGTGTTTGGCTATAAATAAAAAGACATACGAGAACAGTGGTAAGGCTTTTGAGTCTTGGGATATAGTTCATTGCCATAACTCCTAAATTTCTGTATTTTTTGGAGTAAATATTCATATGAAAAATGAAACATTGAGTCGAATTTTATGTAACCTTGATTTAGAAAACTGTAGGTGGATTCGTGACAACATATACTATATAAATAGACTGTACGTGAAATGCTGTACAATTGTAACACATACATATATAGACCCACATATATAAAATACGAGTTTTTAGTGATAGCGGAGGAAGGCGTGAAGAAAGCAATTATAACAATCTAACATATTATGGGGCAGGTGACAAGATGATACTATATTTAGATACCAATGTTTATTATGGTGCAAAATTTGTTTTTGATAAGGGGAAATTCGAAACATTAAAAACATATATAGCAGAAGGCACGATAAAATTATTATACACTAGCGCAACTTTGGGAGAAGTTTTTCGGCGCATGGAAGAAGATATTGAAAAAGAAGTTGTTGCATATAATCGAGCCATTAGAAAAAACTTGGAGACGTTCAAAATAGCGGAGGAACTCTCTATTGCCGAAATATCTGCACAGGATGTTATAGAGGATAGAAAAAACAAACTTCGTAGTTTGTTGGCATTGCCGGGAGTAGAGTGTATTTCTCTTAATCCGATGGATGCAGAACAATTGATGGAGGATTATTTTCAAAAAAGTCCTCCTTTTGAGGATCAAAAACCTTATGAGTTCAAAGATGCAATTATGATTAATGCTATTCGCAACTATCAACGTAGCAGTAAAGAAAGTGTTTTTGTTGTTTCGGATGACGATGGTTTTCGCAAAGCATTTGCGGGGCAAGAATGTTTTGTCTGTTTCAAATACATAAGTGAGTTTTTCAAGTACATACAGGAACAAACCGAATTAAACAGATATTATATTTCGCTTGTGCAAGATGGTTTTTTCGAAGAGGAAATTATTTCGTATCTTGAAGATTTGGACATCGACCGTAGTGATTATGGCGAATGGCAATGTGATGATAGAGAATTTTCAGATGTTGATTTTGACTTGATGTATATTGAGCGAGGAAAAGAGCCAAACCAACTCTTGTTACACGTAAATGTAGAATATAATGTTACTGTTGAAATAACACATAGAGACGAGGATAGATCGTATTATGACAAAGAAGAAGGGCGATATCTTTTCGAAGAGTATGTTACATGGAATGAGTTTCATGTCTGTTCTGAAGACTTAATCGTTGTATGCGAAATAGTGAATAATGGGGAATCTTTTATATTTGAAAACATCATATCCGATCGAAAATACAACTATTTAGATTTGAGCGATGAGTCGATGGTTGATTTTGATGAAATATCAACATCCCAAAACGAAGATCCTGATTTGGTATACTGTTCTCAATGTAGAAATATCATTGGTATGGCAGCGTCTTTCTTTGACTATCAAGACAACCCATTATGCGACAAATGTATGGTGGATGATTCACACGGAACTATATGCCCATCGTGTGGTCGCAAGTATCCTCACGAAAACACAATAGATGGTTTTTGTCAAAGTTGCTATCAAGAAAATTAATCTTACTTAGGTAGACCCGCATATACAAAATATGAGTTTATAGTGGTAGCAGAAGAAGACGCAAAGAAAGCAATAATTTTAAATATTTTTAATAAGGATTTACATTGGTATGTTTTCAAAAAATGGCGTAGCTCACATGTCTTGAGCAAAGTGTTAAGGACAGGAATCATAAACGAAATATGGCCAGAAATAACTTCAGTAACTTGTTGTTACGAATGGAAAGAAGACAGAGAGGAAAAATACCGAATGACTGAGCATCTTGCCTCCCTTGCAGGTCTACAGATAAGCAATGAAAGGACTTGTTGGATAAACAATTGATGGCAATAAAATAAAGATAATTTCACTGTGAAATTATCTTTTGAATTTTGCACCGCTTATTAATTTGTATTAAAATTGACCGTCTTTGCCAAATAAGAACGGTAATTTTGATACAAAGTTGCCGTTCATTTTTTACGCCGAAAACGCCTATAGCTTTAACTGATCATCTTAATATTCAATATTACAACAGCTAAATTGGATTTTACCAATTTAGCTGTTGTATTTACCTGATTCTTCTTTACAGAGAAATTTGTTGTTTTGCCCTTTCTTTTTGATTTATTTCTTTTTTATATCCTTCGGACAAATAAGATGATGCTTATAAAAGGATTTGTCAAAGCTCTGGGTGCTCGAATAGTTGAGAAGCCTTGCAACCTCCGTTACACTTTTTCCGTCCCGGGATAAAAGCTGTCTTGCAATTTCGAGTTTTCGGGTTATAAAGTATTTGGATAAGGACAGATGTGTTGTTTTGTGAAAAACACTTGTCAGATAGTTGTAATGATAACCGAGTGCCTTTGAAATGTCCTCAAGACGGGTTATGGAATTAAAGTGGGAATCTATGTAGCCGATAATTTCACTGCAAAGCTCAGTGCTGCGTTTAGGCTTGCCCGTCTGAATACCGTAATGGCGTATTATGGAAATCATCATTATGGTTAACAGATTGTCAAGCTCCTCTGTCTGAAATTCGTTCTTTTCTTTGCTTGCATCAATTATTTCTTCTACAAGAAAAGCAATTCTGTCGTTGTTGAATAACCGTTTTTTCGCCGAAATGTTGTTTATCCATATCTTTGCAAATTCGGTGGTAAAAAGGGGATTTGTCACGGTAAAGCTTATGGAGGTGTAGTGCATATCACATCCGTCGTCGGCGTGGCTTTTGTGATAGTCAAAGGGAAAGGAAAGGTATATGTCGCCTTTCTTTACGGATGTGGGAATATTGTCGGTGTACATTTTGCCATAGCCGTCTGTAACCACGTTTATTTCATAAAAGCTTCCGTGAGGATGGTTTGGAAGTTCCTCGCCGCTGTGTCCGCCGTACAGAAGACTTCCGTTTTTGAAGGACAAAAATCTCTCGTGAGTGAGCATAAGCACACCTCCCTTATGTTTGATTATATATCCCCCAAAAAATAATGTCAATACGGAAAAACAAAATTATAACAAGAAAATAATGCAAAATTGACCGAAAAATCTTAACTTAGGATTACTTTTCCCGTAAGGATACCAAAATCAAACATTTTATATGCCAAACCTGTTTGTTATAATAAAGATACAATAGTGTAACTGTATAAAGCAGTGAATGGAGGAAAATGTATGAAAAAGATTCTTTCGTTATTACTTGTGTTTGCATTTTTGTTTACAAGCATACCTTTTGGTGTGTACGCAGACGAAGAAGCATCTCTTTTGGCAGAGGTGACGATAAATCCCGGCTACAATCTTTTCGGCATGGTAAACGAAAAAGTAACATTTGAAAAAGAAGACTGGTATCAGTCCTGGTGGTACGGCTCACAGATAAATCCTTCTTCTGTCGGCAGAGAGCGTGTGCAGGACGGGCAGAACAGTTTTGTCCGTTACACCTGGGAAGACGGAAACACAGACCTCGGCTATGCCGCGTTTTATCCGGCAAACGGAGATGCCATATCTCTTGAAGATGACAGGCCCATTCATGTAAGCTTTAAGGGACGTACATCCGAGGGCGGCTTTTTCCAGATAGGTCAGGACGGAAGCGGTATAGCTTTTGATATAAACAAGCATCAGCTTTGGGTAGCACCCGGTGAAGGCTGGAACTATATCCATGTGGATTTTGTAAAGTCAAAGACTGCTTCTCTTACATATTTACCCATAGTTTTCGGCGTATCGGGAAGCACAGGCGTCAGAACCCTTGACATCGACGACTTTGTTGTTTCGCCTTATTACAGAATCAATTTCTATGCAGACGGCGAGCTTTACGATTATGAATATGTTTCTCCTTACAGTGAAACCGACGGCTCTGCTGTAAAGGAAGTATCGGTTGATGATTTTGACGCTTTGCCCGAAAAGAACGGCTTTGAATTTGTCGGATGGTCGCTTTCAGACGGCGGTGAAACGGTTGATATGGTTTCACTTTCAAATAATGATGTGACTCTCTATGCCGTTTTTGAAGAAACACAGGACGAGCCTGAAACACCCGACATTCCCGACAATGACTATATTCCGTCGCTTCCTTCGGGTAAGGGCGTTGGCGACCCCGGTGTTAACCTTTTCGGCGGTACTGCAACATATACCGACTTTGAAGATGTAAATCAGTGGTACCACACATGGTGGACGGGTACACAGGTTAATCCTGCCGAGGTTGTAAGAACAATCGAAACAGGTGACGAAACGCAGGGCAAGTACCTCCATTTCTCATGGCAGGCAAATAATGCCGAAATTGCCCACGGTTATTTCTACCACTCAAACGGCGATGACCTCGGTATTGAATTTGACAGACCCGTTTATGCGTCATTAAAGGCACGTGCCTCCGACAGCGGTTTCTTCCAGTTCGGCGAAAACGGCGGCTCCACCGCCTTTAACGAATCAAAGCATCAGCTTGGTATCGGCTCGGGTAACTGGCAGTTTTTACATACATCCTTTACGGAAAATCCCTCATATTCAAGCTTTTCCAACCTCCGTATGCTTGTGGGTGTTCCCATGGGCTCGGGCGAAAGATGGATTGACATTGACGACCTTTATATAGCACCCTACTATAAGGTTTCATTTGAAGTTGACGGCAATGAGGTTGACTATGCGTATGTGGCACCCGTTGACGAAAGTACAGGTAAATATATTGAATATACGTCTATTCCCGAAGTGGATGCACCACGCAAAAGTGGTTATACCTTTGTTGCGTGGTCTCTTGACGGTGAAAATGAATCAGATGAAATTCCTCTTAACTTTGAAGACATAACACTTACTGCTTTGTTTGAAGAATCCCAGGGCGGTGAAGACCCCGAGCCCGAACCAGAGCCCGAGGATGAAATCATAGTTCCCGCAGGCTCAAAGGTCGGCGACCCCGGTATCAATATGTATACCCGCAACGCAAAGAAGTATGATTTTGAAGACAGCGACATCGACGTTGTTGATTATACTGTAGAATTTGGCTCATACGGCGGAATTGAACCCATGAAGGTTGTGGAGGACTCAAACAATAAGGCATTATATTCCGATATGTCTTCCGGCGGCGGTAACTCCCATTATTCATATTTGCGTAACTACGCATTTGAATCCGAAAGACCCATAACCGTTGCCTTTGACGGCAAAGGCACAGCTATGGTAAACATCATGGACTCTGCCGTAGAGGTCCAGCTTATGCCTACTGAAAACCTCACAAGCCAATGGAAGACATATTCCACAGAGGTTGAAGCCTCCGAAGGCACAATAATCATTCACACCTTCGGCGGCATTTCCTATATCGATAACGTATACATTGCGGCAAACTATAAGTTCAACTACTACGTGGGCGGCTCTCTCTATGATTCGGTTTACGTTTCACCCCTTAATGATGACGGCTCGCTCTCAATTTACAAAAGTACAAGTCAGATAGATGACCCCACAAAGCCCGGTTATACCTTTGTCGGCTGGTCGCTTACCGACAAAGGTGATGTAGTCGACGAAATTACCCTCGGCTGCCGTGACATTGACCTTTATGCCGTATGGAGCTATGAAGGTACGCTTCCCGGTATGAACGTGCTTACAAACGATAACACATCCTTCGACTTTGAAGACGGAAATATAGGCTACGTTAATTTTGACGGTGCAAGCCAGACCGTTTCTGACGGTGTTCTCAGTACACAAGGCAACGGTGCATGGTATGTTTACATGAACCGCAGCTACTATAACCTTACAGGCTACGGCAGACCTGTTGCAATTGCCTTCAAGTATAAGGAAGAATTCGACAACAGCGACGATTTCGTGCAGATAATCGGTAACGGCGTATGGGAAGGCACACAGACCTATTCTCCCACAACCGAATGGCAGTCGGCACACTATCTTGCAGACACAACAAACGGTGCAAACCTTTCTGACCCCTCGTTCATTATCTACGCAGTTGCAGGCTCAGGAAAGCTTTGCTTTGATGACTTTGTACTTGCTCCCGCATACTGCTTTACACTTTACGTTGACGGCGAAGAATATAAGACAGAATATGTTTCACCCCTTGACAATGACGGAAGCTTCCTTGCCAGCTTTGCTCCCGAATTTGAGGCTCCCGAAAAGGAAGGCTATAAGTTCACGGGCTGGGCACTTTCACCGTCAGGCGATGCGGTAACGAGCATAAATCTCGGTAATGAAGATATAGTGCTTTACGCAAAGTACGATTATGACGAAAACTACTACCTCGGAGAGGGCGACCCTATGGCATTTGAAAACGAAAACAATGGTGCATACGGCAGACTTATTTTCAGACAGAACTTTGAAAATGTTTCCTCGCTCAATGACTATTACTATGACAGCACATACGAGGGCATGGAAAACGTATACGTCGAAGCTCCCGCGGGAGATATGGAGGCAATTCTAAATATTGACACAAACCCCGTAACAGGTCTTGACAAATCCTTGAAGCTTATTGGTAAGGCTGACAGTCCTGTATACAGACTCATGTTCCCCGACGGTCTTCTTTCACGGGCTGGTAAGTATACGGTTACATTTACCGCATACAGAGGCGAAGATACACCCAATACCAAGTTCTATCTCGGTGTTAATGACTGCACAAATCCTCCTTATGAAAATGTAAATCAGAGCGATAAGGACAACAAGGCAAATAAATTCACCTTCACGGTTGTAACAGACGAAGAATTTGAAAACAGCGGATTTTCCGACACCGATTTCACAACAGAATACGTAAAGGCATTAAATTATATTGATATCGGTCTCAAGAACGGCAACGGTAAGATTGTTTACATCGACAATATTGAAATCTGGTACGAAGAATATGCAGATGTAACATTTGAAAATGCAGATGTTGAAGTTTCTCACATAAGCCTAAAGCCTATGTCAAGACTTCCCGAGCCCGCGGTTGATGACGGTTATATCTTCCTCGGCTGGTCGGAAGAAGCTGACGGAGAAGAATATACAAACATCGCAAAGGCAGGTACATATACATATTATCCTGTTATCAAATCATTTGATGAGCTCGGTCTTTCCGAAATGAGAGGCTATGAAGTAATAGAAGAACTTGACACAGACGGACTTTCGGAAATTAATAAAATTGAATACTTAAAGAACGTATTTGAAACCGATTCCTTCTATGAAAAGGCACTCACACTTGCAAAGGCAGGTATCATCGGCGAGGACTTCCTGCCTTACGAGTATGTAACACTCGACGAGCTTTCTGCAATAGAAGAAAGAATAGCTGACGAATCACAGAGACTTTCCTATGATTTGGTTGTTAAGGAAGACAACCTCATTTATGACAGTGAGGGAACAGACTTCAGTGCAAAATTCATTTCCGCACCCGAATCCTATCTTGCAACACTCGGAGACTATACCGAGGGAACACTTCCTCTTTCCAACTGGTTCTGGCCCGACCAAAACACAAGACTCTATCTCAGACACGATTTCAAGGTTACAAAGGAGCTTGAAAAGGCTGAAATGGAATTCTGGGCAGACAACGAATTTGATATTTATATCAACGGCGTTCTTTATACAACCCACAGCGACGGCGGAATGTATACATCCGATGTATGCGACATTACAAAGAGCGTTGTAAAGGGTACAAACAAGGTTGGTATTCGTCTTTACCATACAAATACACCCGAAAGCTTCCATTCTGCAATGCGCGGTGTAATCAAGCTCACTTATACTGACGGAAGTGTTCAGTATCTCACGCCGTCGGTTGACGAAAGCTGGAAGTTCAATCTTGTTATAGGCTACTACAGCAATGTAGAGCCCGAAAACTGGTATGAGTCATCAAGCCTTGAAACTCCTCTTTATTATGAATTTGAAAGCGAGCTTCATCCGAGCCAGATTAAACGCTCCGTTTATATGAGAAACAACTTCAATGTTGAAAAGAGTGTAAAGAGCGCAACACTTTATGCACTCGGAAACGGCGAATATGTTCCCTACATCAACGGCGAAAGAGTAAACGACGGCAGATTCTTCTCCGGCTCCATGGAAAAGCTTTCGGAATATCAGGTGTTTGATGTCACCTCAATGCTTTGTGGCGGAGATAACGTACTTGCAGTACAGACGGGTAACGGCTGGTACAACAGTACCGGTACAGGTAATATGAGATGGCTCAAGCCCGCAGTTATGATGCAGCTTGAAATCGAATATACCGACGGTACAAAGGATGTGTTCGGAACAGATGAAAGCTGGGCAGTTACCGCAGCACCTCTTTATGAGGATGACATCATGTTCGGCGAAAGATACGACGCAAGACTTGAAATCGACGGCTGGAACGATATTTCAGGCGACACAAGTGACTGGGCAGATGTTGAAGCCATAAAGGTTTCGGATATGCCGGATTACATGAGAAGATACATTGCAAGCGTTGAACAGTACAAGAGCGATGAGGTTCTTTTCCCCGAAATGGCACCCTCCAACTATCCCGTAGTCAAGGCAACGGAAGAAAGAGCCGTTTCAATGGGTACATTTGCAGATACCGCGGTATACTATGACTTCGGCACAAACACTGCAGGCAGAGCAAAGATTGTTCTTCGCAATACAAAGCCCGGAGATATGATTATGATTAGATACGCCGAGGACATGGGCGAAGACGAAAATATGCCCTATAATGAGGTTTACGGCGATGTACGCTTTGTAAGCGACACAAGAGAGGGCGGTAAGGCATACTACTCGGCAAGAAATATCGACTACTACATCTGTAAGGGTGCGGAAGTTGAAGAATGGACTCCCGAATTTGCATACACAGGCTTCAGATATGTATATATCTACGGCTATGAGGGCGAATATACGCTTGATACCGTAAGAAGAATGGAAATGCATACAGGTCTTACGGAGGTAGGCGACATTACCACAAGCCATGAAGGCATTTCAAAAATCTGGGATGCGGTAAAGAGAAGCTATAAGTCCAATATCTTTACAGGTCCTACCGACTGTCCTACCCGTGAAAAGAATTTTTGGAACGGTGACATTCAGGTATTTGCAAATACAGCCTGCTGGTTCATGGATAACGAAAGCTTCCTCGGCAGATGGTCCGAGGCAGGTACAAAGCTCCAGTATGACGTTTACGGCTGGGAAGACGAAGAATATATCCTTCCTCTCATTCTCTATAAGTACTACGGAAATAAGAATATAATTGAATCCAAGTATCCCATAGTTCAGGCACTTGTAAATAAGAGAGAAGGACAGATTAAGTCAGGTCAGATATTCCCCGATGCGTCGCTTTATTCTCCTTATAACGACCATATGTCCACAGTAAGCGTTTCTGCCGACTTCTATGCTGCGGCATTCTACTGCTATATGTATAAGGGTGCAGCTGAAATGGCTGAAATACTCGGAAAGACAGCCGATGCTGAAAAGTACATGGCAAGATTTGAAGAGCTACGTGCAGAATTTAATGAAAAGTACTATGAGCCCGAAAATCACGACTACAACCAGCACTGTCAGGGCGGCGTTGTAATTCCCATGGCATTCGGTCTCTGCGACGAAAGCGAAAGAGAAGCACTTGCACAAATGCTTCATAACTATGTTGTAGCGGCAGACTACCACCAGAACAGCGGCTTTACATCGGCAGAACACCTCTACGGTCTTCTTACCGACTACGGCTACGGTGAGGATGCATTAAAGATGCTCACAAACGAAACATATCCTTCGCTTCTTTATATGCTCTCTACCGGTGCAACAACCACAACCGAAACCTGGAACGGTATGTATGCACATTCCTTTGAAAGTGCAAACCACTATGCTTTCGGTAACGTGGCACGTTGGTTCTTCGAATACCTCGGCGGTATCAAGATTGATAAGCCCGGCTTTGATGAAATTACAATCAAGCCCTCATTCATGAAGGAGATAGGTGACTTTAAGGTAACACACGAAAGCCGTCACGGTCTTATCGAATCGGGTTGGGTTTATAACGAAGGCTCCGACACATACACATGGACAGTTGCCGTTCCCGCAGGTATTTCTGCAACACTTATAACACCCGACGGAAATGAAATGTCTCTTACGAATGCGACAGAAACCTATACAATCGGTGCTGACGGTGCAGTAACAGGCGGACTTGATATCAACATCGGTCAGAGACAGTCTGACACAAATGTCAGATATGCTGAAATAAACGGTATTCAGACAAAGATTACTGAAAATGCCGATAATATTTTCACAGTTATGCCTTCTTCCGATATGATTGTTGAAATTGTGGAAAAGACAAGCTCGGAAACTTCTGAAATCGTTGCTTCTTCTTACTACTATGTAGATGCGGATGCCATAACATATGCAAAGCTCAATCTTGACTCCTATATGACAACCGACGGAAAGAAGTCCATAAGAATGAAGGAACCCATGGGTATACGTTTCAAAGCTTCAATTCTTACATCGGCAAAGTATGGAGAAACAGAGCTTACTGTTGACGAATATGGCTTTATCATAGCAAGAGAAGATGAACTTTCAGGCGCTGAGCTTACCTTCGATTTCAGTAAGTACGCTGTTGGTGTTGCATATAATAAGGCAGACGGTACAGATATCGTGTT
>JAZQIW010000090.1:0-18655 GCA_045541355.1 Eubacteriales bacterium
AACCCAATTAGCACAACCCCAAATGGAGGGTGTTAAGCCACCACGGCGAAAGAGGGAGGTTTAGCGGAGCGTCGGGGAGAAGTAACATAAAGTTACATTTGTCCCTGATTTTGACGAACCGAAGATAAAACCTCGAAAACCGTGAGTGTCAAAATCAGCAATTAAAAAAGACAAAATCCCCCCGACCGAGCCACTCCCTCTTTTTGAGTGGAGCGCTTTGGTTACTTTGTCGCGGGACAAAGTAACGGAAAACGCGGCTCGCAAGCCGCGGAACTTCCTGCTCGACAAAAAGTAACTAAAAAAGGTAACTAATAAAAGGTAACTAAAAACACGAAAAAAGGACGGCTCACGCCGCCCTTTCTAATTACCTTTGGAAACGAAAAAGAATCAGTGACTCGAGCATCCGCAACCGCAGGAGCCGGAATTTGAATTAGTTGTTGTGCCGAGAACATTTGCCATGGGAGCAACAGTTTCGTTGCACTGCTCTCCACCTGCAATTCCTGAGGATCTTGCACCCGCCGATGCAGGGTAAAAGTCGCAGGTGGGGAATGCCATGCTTCTGAAGATTTCGCAGGGGTCGCTTGTCGTGTCGGAAAGAACATTGCTTTCGCGGTTGGGTATGCAGTATTCGGCTGACTCGATGAGAAGCGAAACGGGACGTTCAATCTTTATAAGCGAGAAAAGACCGAGAGTTACATATAAGCACTTTGCACCCATGTCCTCGGGAATGGGAGTGCATCCGCAGCACTGACAGAGGTTTTCGGGTATCTGGTCGGCACTGCAGCAACAGCAACCGCAGTTCCAGTTCTTGTCGGCAAGCTTTACACTGAGTACTATGGGTGCCGCCACCTCAAGCTGTACCTTGGGGGTGTTTGCAACATTCTGAGTAAAGGCTGAGGGAGGAAGTGTGGCACAAATGTCGCTGTTAATGGTGTCTGATGTGAAAATGCTTACGTTTCCTTCACCGCCGAACATGACAACCTGCTTGTCGTAAACCGCGATTCCGCAGAATTCGCGCGCCCTGCCCATAACACAAGCTTCAAAGCACAGCCTGAAGTAATAGCGTATGCTTATGGAATAATAGCCCTTGTTGAAGGCAACATCTGATACGCTGATGCTTGCCCAGAGTACCTCCGCACACTTTGAACGGATATTCGAGGCGTTGTCGATAAATTCCTGACCCTCAGGGCCTAAGTACACTCTTAAATCCTCAATACATTCCTTGTCTTTTGCAGAATCGTAGATTTTGTTCACGTCAATACAGGTTGACTTGTCACGGCCGGAAGATGAGGTTGTTCCGAGAACGCTTTGTGCGGCAGCAGCCTGAAGGGCGGTGTTTGCAGTTCCTGTTGTACAGGAACGGGAATTGTTACAAGTTTTGTCTGTCATGGTAAAACCTCCTAAAGATATAAGGCGGCATAAGCGCCTTTGTTTATAGTTTATGCACCTTGTGAAAAAATGGTTAAAATCGGCTGTATTGTGCTTAAAATCTTTTAAGTATTTTCAAAATAACCCTTTTCTTTAACGGGAATGTGATGTATAATGAATATATAGAATGGCTGCCTGCGGTAAATAAAGGCCGCTGTTGTATAATGAACGTTTTCAGAAAGGGAATGTTGAATATGAAATATAGACATATTGATAAGCTTGGTATTGATGTATCGGCGTTCGGACTTGGATGTATGCGTTTCCCCATGACAAAGGATGAAAAGGGAAATGACGTGGTTGATGAGAAAATTTCCACCGAAATTATAAGAGCGTGTATTGACGGAGGAGTCAATTATATTGATACGGCATATGTGTATTCGGGAGGCCTTAATGAAAAGTACGTGGGACTTGCCCTTCGTGACGGCTACCGTGAAAAGGTTTTCCTTGCCACAAAGCTGCCCGTGTGGGAATGTAATTCCAAGGAATATATGTATGAAAAGTTTGAGGAGCAATGTCAGAGACTGGGAACGGATTATATAGATTTTTACCTTGTTCACTGTCTGACAAAGGATAAATGGCTTAAGGTCAAGGAGCTTGGCATATGCGATTTTCTCGATGACCTGAAGGCAAAGGGCAGAATAAAGTATGCCTGCTTCTCTTTCCATGATAATTATGAGGCATTCGAAACAATACTTTGCGGTTATGACTGGGATATGTGCCAGCTTCAGTTCAATTATATGGATGTAGATAATCAGGCAGGCGAAAAGGGCGTAAGGCTCGCAGGTAAAAGGGGAGTGCCTGTTGTAATAATGGAGGGACTTTTGGGAGGAAAGCTTGCAAATGTTCCGTCGGATGTAAAGGCACATTTTGAAAAGGCAAACCCCGATAGAAGCCCCGTTGAATGGGCATTCCGCTGGCTGTGCGATTATCCCGAGGTTGCAACTGTGCTTTCGGGGGTTACAAATATGGAGCAGGCGAAGGATAACCTTGCTATCTTCGACAGATGCGAAAAAAACAGCTTGAGCGAAGAGGAAAAAAGGGTTGTCTCAGAGGCGAGGGAAATATATAAAAAGAGAATAAAGGTTGACTGTACGGGCTGTGAATATTGTATGCCGTGTCCCATGGATGTTGAAATCCCCAAGATCTTTGCAAAGTGGAATTACTCATATATGTATGAAATAAATGATGAGAGCTATAAAAAGCTTGTTGAAGAGAAAAAGGATGCATCCCGCTGCGTTGAGTGCAGGGCGTGTATGGATAAATGTCCGCAAGGCTTTGATATACCCCAAAAGCTTAAAGAGGCACATGAGTATTTTGGATTCTGAGGAGAGGTTTATGTTGAAAATATTAAAGCTGTGTGCGGCACTTGTTCTTTTGAGCGTGGTGGTTCTTACCGGATGTAAAAACGAAAATAAGGATGAGGGCGAAAAGGGTAAGGCAGAAAAAAGCTTTGCCGAAACCTATGTACAGTATGTCGATATATGGGACGGGTATAAGGTTTCCGAGTTCCAACATCTTGAAGGCAAAGAGTATACATATGCGGTGTACGAGCTTTCAAACGATAAGAATAAATACCTTAGCGTTGTTGTAATCAGGGATGGTAAGGCTTTAAAAACCATTAGACAGGATTACCACGATTTTGCATTGGTGCACCCGACAACGGAAAACCTTGTTTCCGAGATTGATGTAAACTTTGACGGAAGAAATGACGTGCTCCTTTACGGCGGCAGCTTCGGTACGCAGCAGATGATGCTCCATAGCTGTTATCTCTCAAGCGATGACGGTCTTGAAAACTATCTGCCCTTCTTTGAGGTGTCGAATCCTGTGATTGATGGGGAAGACGAGATTATACGTTCATCGCAAAGAGAAAGCGCCGCTGTTTCAACCGAGACGGTTTATGAATGGGTGAACGGACATCTTACTGCTACGGCAGAGCTCACCTTTGCTCCGCATGACTATGTCTATAATATGTACCCCGATGCAAGCGAATGGCTCGGAGAGGATAAACAAATGTATATGGAGAGCACGGATAGGTGCGTCATAGAAAAACAATGCATTTCCGATGATTGGTATGTAAATGAGGTTTATATAAGCGAGAAGGATGAACGCCTCTGTAATGAGGACACAATGTGGAAGCTTGGCAGCGATAATCGCGGCAGCCTGGTGTACGCTGTCGGCGTAGAAAAGGCAGAATAGATATTTTTTTAAAAAACCCTTGATAAATAAGGCTGCTTGTAGTATAATATAATGTATTATTTTAGTTTCGATGGGAGTATTTGATATGGCAGAGGTTAGAGCCTTTAAAGCGCTTAGATTTACGGAAAACGGCGGAGATATTTCAAAGAATGTCTGCCCGCCTTATGATATTATCAGCGAAGAGGAAAGACTGGGATATATTAAAGAGTCACAGAACAATATAATCAGACTTGAGAAGCCCGTGGGCGATGATGCCTATGAAAAGGCAAAAGAGCTTTATCTCGACTGGACAGATAAAGAGATAATTGCCGTGGATGACAAAAAGGGCATCTATGTGTATGAAGAAGAGTTTGATGTTGCAGGGAAAGTTTATAAAATCAAGGGCATTTTTGTAAGAGTGCGCCTTGAGGAGTTTGAAAAGGGAGTAGTGCTTCCTCATGAAGAAACACTTTCAAAGGCAAAGCAGGATCGCTTTGACCTTATGTGCTCTACCTTCTGTAATTTCAGCCCCATCTACTGTATGTATACCGATGAAAAGAGAGAAATCTCGTCGGTTGTTAATGAAATGTCCTGTGATAAGCCGGAGATAGAGTTTACGGCAGGCGACGGAGTTGTCCAGAGAATATGGAAGTGCGAGGATGAGCAGATAACAAATAAGGTCGAGGAGCTTTTCCGCGACAAACAGCTTTTCATAGCTGATGGACACCATAGATATGAGACGGGTATAAGATTCAGAAATAAGCTTGCGGCTGACGGCGTAATTACCGATAAAGAGCATGATGCAAACTTCATTATGATGTTCCTTATAGATATGGAAAATTCGGGACTTGTGGTGTTCCCGACACATAGAATGGTAACCGGGCTTGAGGACTTTGACGGTGAAAAGGCACTTTGCGGAATGAGAGAATACTTTGATGTGTCCGAGATTTCCGAGGATGATATAGATAAAGAGCTTTTATGCCATGAGAATGATAAAGCAAACGTGATGGCGCTTGACGGTAAATTTTATCTTTCGGTTATGAAAGAGAATGCCCTTGAAAAGCTCTCGGAGATGAATCCGGGAAAATCCGAGGCATATAAAGAGCTTGATGTCACGGTGCTTCATAGCCTGATACTTGAAAATGTTCTTGGCATAGATAAGGAAAACATGGCAAATCAGATAAACCTTAAATATACAAGAGATAAGAACGAGGCAATTGAGGCGGTAAAGTCGGGCAAGGCAAACTGTTCATTTATAATAAATGCGACAAAGGTAGAGGAAATAAAGGCGGTTGCCCTTGCAGGAGAAAAAATGCCTCAGAAGAGTACATATTTCTATCCCAAGCTTATAACCGGTCTTGTAATGAACAGACTCGAAAAAGCTGACATCTTAAGATAACTACTCGAAAGGATATAGATAAAAATGCCAAAAGAATTACAAAAAAACTATGACCCTTCCACAAGTGAGGAAAGAATATATAAGGCTTGGGAAGATAACGGTTGCTTTAAGCCATCGGGGGATAAAACACGCGATCCGTATACAATCGTAATTCCGCCGCCAAATGTAACGGGTCAGCTTCATATGGGACACGCCCTTGACGATACTCTCCAGGATATTCTTATCCGTTATAAGAGAATGCGCGGCTTTGATACACTCTGGGTACCCGGCACAGACCACGCAGGTATTGCGACACAGATAAAGGTTGAAGAAAACCTCAGAAAAGAAGAGGGTCTTACACGCTATGACCTTGGCAGAGAAAAGTTCCTTGAGCGTGTATGGGACTGGAAGAATCAGTACGGCAACAGAATTATTATGCAGCTTAAAAAGCTTGGCTGCTCTTGTGACTGGTCAAAGCTTCGCTTTACAATGGATGAGGGCTGCTCAAGAGCAGTAAAGGAAGTCTTTGTAAACCTTTACAATAAGGGACTCATATATAAAGGTCATAGAATTGCAAACTGGTGCCCCCATTGCCTTACGGCACTCTCGGATGCCGAGGTTGAAAATCCCGAACAGCAGGGTGCATACTGGCACATCAAGTATAAGGCGGTTGACAGCGACGATTATGTTGTTGTAGCAACAACTCGTCCCGAGACACTTTTCGGTGATACGGCAGTTGCGGTAAATCCCGAGGATAAGAGATATGCACACCTTGTCGGTAAGTGTGTTGTAGTGCCCTTTGTAAACAGAGAAATTCCCATTATCACAGACGAATATGCCGATATGGAAAAGGGAACAGGCTGTGTAAAGATTACACCTGCCCATGACCCCAATGACTTCCTTGTAGGACAAAGACATGACCTTGAACAGATTGTCGTAATGAATGACGACGCAACCCTCAACTCTGTTGCAGGAAAGTTTGAAGGCATGGATAGATATGAGGCAAGAAAGGCAATTGTCAAAGAGCTTGAAGAAATGGGCATACTTGTAAAGGTAGAGCCTACGGTTCATAATGTCGGAGTATGTTACAGATGCGGCACAACCGTAGAGCCCCTCATTTCAGATCAGTGGTTTGTAAAGATGCAGCCTCTTGCCGAGCCTGCCATTGAAGCAGTCAGAAACGGTACAATCAAGTTTATTCCCGACAATCAGGCGAAAAAGTACTTTAACTGGATGGAAAATATCCATGACTGGTGTATTTCCCGCCAGCTCTGGTGGGGACATAGAATACCCGCCTTCTACTGCGATAAGTGCGGTAAGATGATTGTATCAAAGGAAGACGAGAAAATCTGTCCCGACTGCGGCGCAGAGCTCAGACAGGAGGAGGATGTACTCGATACATGGTTTTCTTCTGCTCTCTGGCCCTTCTCGACTCTCGGCTGGCCCGATAATACAGAGGACCTTAAGAGATACTACCCCACATCCACACTTGTTACCGGTTATGATATAATTACCTTCTGGGTATCCAGAATGATTTTCTCGGGACTTGAACATACAGGCAAGGCACCCTTTGAAAACGTGCTTATTCACGGTCTTGTAAGAGACGAACAGGGTAGAAAGATGTCTAAATCCCTCGGTAACGGCATTGACCCGCTTGAGGTTATTGCACAGTACGGCGCGGATGCGCTGAGATTCACTCTTGTTACAGGTAATGCCCCCGGTAACGATATGAGATTCTCGTCTACAAAGATGGATAACTCCAGAAACTTTGCAAATAAGCTGTGGAATGCGGCTCGCTTCGTTCTTCTCAATCTTGATGATGAAACAAAACCCACAATTCCCGAAACACTTCAGATTGAAGATAAGTGGATACTCACACACTTCAATAATGCAGTAAAGGAAATCACAAATAACCTTGATAAGTTTGAACTCGGTATTGCTGCGGCAAAGCTTCATGAATTTATCTGGGATGTGTTCTGTGACTGGTATATTGAGGTTGTAAAGCCCAGACTCTTTGATAAGGGAAGCGAAGATAATAAAAACGCACAAAGCGTACTTCTCTATGTTCTCACGGGAATCCTTAAGCTCATTCATCCCTTCATGCCCTATATTTCCGAGGAAATATGGTCCAATATCAACGTTTCGGATAAGATGCTTATTGTAAGCGAATATCCCGAATATGATGCAAAGTACGACTTTGGCTCGGAATGTGCAGATATGGATAGAGTTATCGACGCTATCAAGAGCGTCAGAAACACAAGAACAGGCATGAACGTGCCTCCGTCAAGAAAGGCAAAGCTTTATATCATTTCTGATTATAAGGATTCCTTTAACGAAAAGACAAGTAAGTTCTTTGAAAGACTTGCATCTGCTTCAGAGGTTGAGGTTGTCAGTTCCTTTGACGGAGAGGGTGCTGTAAGCATTGTATCCGACGGTGCCAGAATTTTCATCCCCATGGCTGAAATGGTTGACCTTGATAAGGAACGCGAAAGACTCGAAAAGGAAAGACAGACTGCCGTTTCGGAAATCGACAGAGTAAATAAGAAGCTTTCCAATGCATCGTTCGTTGATAAGGCGCCTGCGGCAGTAGTCGAGGGAGAAAAGGCAAAGCTCCAGAAGTATACCGAAATGCTCTCAAATGTTGAAGAAATGCTGAGAAATCTCGGAAAATAAATTGCTTGATTTATAATGTCCCTTTCGGACATATATCAAAAGGGACAGCGTGGCTGTCCCTTTGCGTTTTACTGTGGCGGAGAACACATTCTCCGTAAAATCCAACACAATAATAAGGAATTCGCTTTATGAATATAAAATGCCTTCCTCTTTCCTGTAATTGTTATATCGTGTCGGACAGTGACGGTAATGCCGTGCTTTTCGACCCCTGTGAAAGAGGACAAGAAATATACGAATATATTAAAGAGCAGGGGCTTTTACTCTGTGCTGTTATCATCACCCACGCCCATTTTGACCATATCTACGGCCTCTCCGACCTTGTTTATGCGGCAAAAAATGACGGCAGGGATGTTCCTGTGTATGTGCATAAGGATGATGCACCTGCAATGAGAAGCAGAGAAAAAAATCTTTCTTCACCTTTGTTCGGCACCCCATATGAGTATACAGGTATACTTTTTGAACTGTCGGACACAGATGCCGTGAAGGCGGGGAACATAACCTTCAGAGTGGTGTCAACACCGGGACATACCGTGGGAAGTGCCTGCTATGTTAATGATGAAGAAAGGGTTATCTTTGCAGGCGACGTGCTTTTTGAGGGCTCAATCGGCAGAACGGATTTTCCCGGCGGAGATATGGGCAAAATGAAAATGTCGCTTGAAAAGCTCATGGAATTTAATGATTCCTACCGCGTTTATCCCGGACACGGGCCGAGTACAACCATCGGGGATGAAAGAAACTTCAACCCGTATATTGCACAGCTATGAGAAAAATCCATAGAAATGATATAATTCTCAACATCCTTGTAATTGCTCTGTGCATATCAATGCCGATATACCTTTCGACGCTGTCTGAGGATAAAGAAAAGACGGTGGTTGTATCCTTTGACGGAAACGAGGAAAGAAGAATAAGCCTTTCTGACGACTTTACCTACCATACCCACGGCGTTGAAATAACCGTAGAGAACGGGCGGGCATATGTTTCAAACACAAGCTGCCCCGATAGGCTATGTATGAAAATGAAGGATGCAAAGGATGTGGGCGACAGCATAATCTGCGTACCCAATAAGGTCTCTGTAAGAATTGCAGGCAGCAAAGATGCGGGGGAGGCTGATGTTGTTGCAGGATAGAAAAGAAAAAATAAAAAGAATAGCATTGTGTGCGGTATTCCTTGCCATTTCGGTAATAATATCCTTTGTGGAGGCAATAAGCGGAATAAACAGCTTTATTCCTTTGCCCGGGGTAAGACTCGGCTTTTGCAATATAGCGATTACTGCCTGCCTGTATACAGTGTCGGCATCGGGGGCACTTTGTGTTGCTCTTTTAAGAGTGCTGTTTCTGTTTTTGTTTTCGGGAAATCCCGTCTCGCTTGTCATGTCGCTTTGCGGCGGACTTGCATCTCTGATATCGCTTGTTGCGACAAAAAAACTGTATGGCAGAGTCTTTTCATTTGCAGGTGTTTCATGCATCAGCGCTGTGTGCCATAGCCTTGGACAGATAATGGGTGCAATCCTTATTATGCACGATGTGTCGCTCCTTTATTATCTCCCCGTGTTTGTTGCCGCATCAAGCGTTGCGGGAACTGTAAGCGGTACGGTTATGAATATTATTCTGCCGAGACTCTCGGTATTGCTCGGAAAAAATGTTGGGGGTGAAAGGGCATGAAAAGAACAGCTTTCGTACTCCTTGCTGCTGTTGTCATGCTGATTTCTTGCAGAAACGTATACAGGTATACCAACGATACGTTTTTTGCCATGAACACCGTAGTAAACACCGTGGTGTCAGAGGAAATAGGCGAGGATTATACGCAAGAGGTAATATCGGATATCGAAAAACGTATGTCAAGAACACTTGCCGACAGTGAAATATCATGCCTTAACGACGGCGGTGAGGTTGTACTTTCGGAGGATACTTTCAGGGTGCTTGAAAAAGCCTTGCAGATTGCAAGGGATACGGATTATGCCTTTAATCCCTGCATGGGAGCTCTTACGGATTTGTGGGATATAACCTCGGGTAGGAACATTGTTCCCTCGGATAAGGATATTAAAGCGGCACTTTCCTTTTGCGATGCTTCACTCGTTGAGATTTCCGATGGAAAGGTAATAATTCCGGACGGAATGAAGATAGACCTTGGCGGCGTGGCAAAAGGGTATGCTTTGCAAGAAGCTTCAAAGAGACTTACGGATGCCGCCAAAGAAAAGTTTGCGGGCGCCGATTTTTGTATCAGCCTTGGCGGAAACGTAGCTGTTTCGGGCACATCACAAAGCCGAAAAGAGTCAGGGCATACCGGCTGGAATGTCGGCATAACAAACCCCTTTGAAAAGGGTGAGCTTTTGGGGACTGTTACGCTGGATTTTGGCTATGTGTCTGTCTCGGGAGGCTATGAGCGTTTTTTTGAAAAGGACGGAAAAATATATCACCATATCTTTGACAGCAAAACAGGATATCCTTCGGACAGCGGGCTTGCCTGCGCGGTTGTGATATCCGATGACGGACTGTGTGCCGATGCACTCTCAACGGCGCTGTTTGTAATGGGAAGCGATAGGGCGCAGGAGTTTTATCGCAGTAAGGTGTATGATTTTGAAATGATACTTGTCAAGGAAAACGGCGATGTGCTTGTAAGCGAAGGAATTTTCGATGATGTGTCTGTCAAGGAGAACAGTAAGAATATAAATTCGGAAAAAGTGAAGATAATATAATGAAGAAAAAAGGCTGCGGGAGGGGTTTTATGAGGCTTAAAAGAATGCTTTGTCTTATGCTTTTGTTGTGCATTGTGATGCTTTGCGGCTGTACCTTTAAAGGTGGCGGCAATATAACAAGCGATGTCAAAGATAATGAGGACGCTGTCTTGCTTGATGAGGCACAGAACTTGCCTCAGAATGAAGTTGCCGGCAAAGATGAACAAGGCGAAGATAACGCAGAGAATGAAGAAAATGCAGGTAACGGTATTGGCACGGAAGAACAAAGCCAAAGGGTTGATGTTTCTGAATTTATTGCAGCTATGGGATGCAGAATGTCCGAGGGCGGAAAATATATGGCAGAAGCAGAAAAGCTTTGCCGCGCTATTGTAGAGGGCGATACCCGGACATTTGCCGACTTTACGATGGGTAAGAGCGAATACTATGACTTTGTAAAGGAGTACGGAATTTCCTCTTTTCGCCTTTATCCCTTTGAGTTTACTGAAGAAAAGCTTGCAGAGCTTAATGAAAACGGTTTTTATGTGCTTTCGCATGATAATTTTCTTGTAGAGCTTGAATTTGAAAAGGATGCGTCGAAAAAAAACTTTGACGGCGAAAGTCTGTATTGCTTCGGTCTTGAAATGGATCCTGCGGCGGGAAATCTTCTTGCATATTTTGTGCCGTATTATGAGGCGCAAAGCAACGTGATTAAAAGTATAGACGTTAGCTATGAAGAATATTTTATTGATGAATTTTCGTCTTTGTTTTTCAGAAGCGGAAATGTGACGGACGGCAGAAATTTTCCCGAATACTTTGATTTTGCCGACAGTCCGCACTTTATCACCCATATCATGGCAAAAAGCGGGGTGTACGGCGAGCCGCCGTACACCTATGATGAAGTGAACAAGTTTATCGCCGATAGTTTTTACGGAAACGTCGGTCTTGACATTTCCGAAATAAATGCTCCCGGCTGGACTTCAGCGGGAATAGTCTATGAAAGTGACGACCCCGAGCGTATTTACGGATGCTCGTGGGCTCACGGCGGAACAAGCGCAGAGCTTAGAATCGTAAATGTTGACAGAGGCGATGAAAGCAGCGTTTATACTGTTGAGCTTTATGCTGACTATTCGGGAATTGCTCTGTCAAGGCGTGTGGACTTTTATTTTGATAAGCTTGAAAACGGTCTTTCAAGTCTTACACTTGTCAATGTTTATGACGATACAGGCAGGGAAATGGCTCTTTCCTCTGTTTGATGGCTCGAAAATATGTAATTTTACACAATTTTTTTGCTAAAAATATTATTTATTTGTGCGAACACTTGAAATACGGCAGTTTTTGATATATAATAAAAAAGTAGTAAAATTCAATGCTTTGTGAAAAGGAGAATTTAATTATGGCAGAATCAAGATATGTCGGCGGATATCCCGTTATCGGTATCAGACCTTGTATTGACGGCAGACGCGGTCCTATGATGCTCAGAGAATCCCTTGAGCCTACGGTATGGGCGATGGCAGAGGCTGTAAAGAAGCTTTTTGAAGAGAATTTATACTATTCAAACGGCGAGCCCGTTAAGGTAGTTATGGCAGACACCTCCATAGGCCGTGTGCCCGAGGCTGCGGCTTGTGCAGAAAAGTTCAGAAAGGAAGGCGTAGATATTACCCTTTCCGTAACAAGCTGCTGGTGCTACGGCTCAGAAACAATGGATATGGATCCCAATACAATCAAGGGTGTTTGGGGCTTTAACGGTACAGAAAGACCCGGTGCCGTTTACCTTGCAGCAGTTCTTGCAGGCCATGCACAGAAGGGACTTCCCGCATTCGGTATTTACGGTCACGAGGTACAGGACGTTGAAGACGTTGGTGAGATTCCCGAGGACGTTAAGGAAAAGCTTCTCCGCTTTGGCAGAGCTGCTGTTGCAGTAGCTACAATGAGAGGAAAGAGCTATCTCCAGATTGGTTCTCAGTGTATGGGTATTGCCGGCTCCATTATGGATCAGGATTTTGTTGAAAGCTATCTCGGTATGAGAGTAGAGTCTGTTGACGAGGTTGAAATCCTCAGAAGAATGGAAGAGGGCATCTATAACGAAGAAGAGTATCAGAAGGCACTCAAGTGGACAAGAGAGCATTGCAAGGAAGGCAGAGACGATAACCCCGAAACAACACCCTTCCTCGGCAAGGATCATAAGATTAAGTTCACACAGGAAGAAAAGGATAAGCAGTGGGAATTCACCGTTAAGATGTACTGCATAATCAAGGATCTCATGGCAGGTAACAAGAACCTTCCCGATGCTTTTGTAGAAGAAAAGGTTGGCCACAATGCCATTGCAGGCGGCTTCCAGGGACAGAGACAGTGGACAGACCATTGGCCTAACTGTGACTACCCCGAAGCACATCTTTCCTCCTCCTTCGACTACGAAGGTGCACGTGAGCCCTTTACACTTGCAACCGAAAATGACGTTCTCAACGGTCTCGGTATGCTCTTTATGAGACTGCTCACACACAGAGCACAGATATTTGCCGATGTTCGTACATATTGGTCAGGCGAAGCAACAGAGAGAGTTACAGGATATAAGCTTGAAGGTAAGGCAAAAGAATGTAACGGTCTTATCCACCTTCTCAACTCCGGTGCTGCTTGTCTTGATGCCTGCGGCGAATGTACAGATGAAAACGGCAATGCTGTTATGAAGAAGTGGTGGGAAGTTACTGATGAAGATATCAAGAAGATGACAGATGCTACCGTTTGGTGCGAAGCAGGCTTTGATAACTTCAGAGGCGGCGGATTCTCCAGCCACTATACAACAAAGGCAGAAATGCCCTGTACAATGATAAGACTTAACCTTGTTAAGGGACTCGGTCCCGTTCTTCAGATTGCTGAAGGCTGGACAGTTAAGCTTCCCGACGATGTTTCCGATACGCTTATGGAAAGAACAAACCCCACATGGCCTTGTACATGGTTTGCTCCCAGATGTGACGGCAAGGAAGGCAGCCCCTTCAAGACAGCATATGAAGTAATGCAGAACTGGGGTGCTAACCACGGCGCAATTTCCTATGGACATATCGGCGCCGACCTTATTACAATGTGCTCCATGCTCAGAATTCCCGTTTGTATGCATAACGTTCCCGAAGATGAAATCTTCCGCCCTGCTGCTTGGAATGCTTTCGGTATGGATAAGGAAGGTCAGGATTACAGAGCTTGCGCAGCTTACGGTCCTCTTTATAAGAAGGTTTAATGGTTAGTTACAAACAGCACATTTTTCCGCTTTTTCTTTAGAAAAAGAAAAAGCTTAGCAAAAAGAAACCATAATCACAACTTTTCTTTAAAAGGTTTAATCAAAACGTAATATTCTCGATTGAAGTGATTCGCTGATGCCATTTTTTGGCATCAGCGAATTTTTGCTTATTTTGCTTTTTTTGTTACTTTTCTTCGTAGAAAAGTAAGGCTCGCTGTCCGCAGACAGCGAAATACCTGTCAGATAAAAAGTAACTAAACTGAAGTAATAAAAAGAGATTTTTTCTGCCAACACAAAATACATAATATTTACATTAAATGTTGACTTCTAATGCATTAAATGCTATAATATATTGAATATTTGTGTGCATAAACCGAAAGGGTCTTGAAATGATGAATAAATTTTTGTTGTCCTTGTTTTTGATAATGCTTGCTCTTAGTGTGGCTGTTTGTTCTGCACCGGCAGAGATAACGGATATTGAAATTGCTGAGGAATCGCTTCCCGAACTTGATACCGTTGAAACCTATGATGCAGAGCTTACTGCCGAATATGGCGATTTCATTTACTATGTAAATGATGATGATGAGGTTACAATTACAGATTGCACAACCGAAGAAAGATCAATTGTAATTCCCGATGAAATCGAGGGCTGCCCCGTAACGGCAATCGCAAGCTTTGCTTTTTCAAACTGTACCACCCTTGAAAGTATTGAAATTCCCGATACCGTAAAGACTATCGGCTCATATGCTTTCTATTATTGTTCAAGACTTTTAAGCATGGAGATTCCTGATAGCGTTGAGAGCCTTGGAGCGAGTGCTTTTTATTATTGTTCAAACCTGACAGATGTCACTCTTTCAGAAAATATTACAAGCCTTGGTTCGTATGCCTTTTATAATTGCAGAGCTTTGACGGAAGTTGTAATACCCGAAGGTGTTACCTCTATCGGTTCGTATGCTTTTTATAACTGCTTTTTGCTGAAAAGTGTAGAAATTCCCGAGAGCTTGACGAGCATTGGTTCGTATGCCTTCTATAATTGCCTTGTTGTTGAAGAAATAATAATTCCTGATGGAGTAAAGACCATACAGGCGTATGCTTTTTATAATTGTAACATGGCAAAAACAATAGAAATACCCGATAGTGTAACTTCTTTTGGCAGATATGCATTTGCTTATTGTGAAAGACTTGAAAGCATAAATGTTCCCGAAGCAGTTACAAGCTTTGAGGATAGCCTGTTCTATAATTGTAATAGCCTTAAAAGCATATATATCCCCGAGGGATTAACCAAAATCGGAAGAATGGCACTTGCATATTGCAGAAGCGTTGAAAGCATTGATGTTCCCGACACTGTAACAAGTATCGGTGTCGCTGCCTTTTCGTATTGCTCGGATGTTAAAAGTATAAGGCTTCCAAGCAGTATTACCGAAATACCCGAAAGACTTTTCTGCGGCTGTGCAAGTCTTGAAGAGGTTGAATATTCCGCTGATGTAACAAGCTTCGGAAAAGGTGCATTTGCTTATTGTCATAGCCTTGCAAGTGTTGAAATACCGGAAGGAATAACAAGCTTTGAGGATGAGCTTTTCTACTATTGCTCAAGTCTTGAATATATTGAAATACCCGAGAGTGTGGAGAGCATTGGCAAGTCGGCATTCGGTTTTTGTAAAAAGCTTGAGAGCATAGAAATTCCCGATAGCGTACAGAGCTTAGGCGAAAAGATGCTTTATCACTGTACAAGCCTTAACGATATAAAGCTGCCCGAGGGTATTTCAAAGATTGAACACTATATGTTTTCTCAGTGCTGGTCACTTGAATACTTTGAAGTTCCTGACAGCGTAAGCGAAATCGGACATAGTGCATTCCGTGGCTGTAATAATCTTGTGAGCGTTGAGATACCCGATAGTGTTACAGAAATAGGCGATTTTGCATTTTATGATTGCTCGTCGCTTGAAGAACTGACGCTTCTTGAAAATATTACAAGCATAGGAAAAAACACATTGCGTCGTTGTCCAAAGCTCACTGTTTACGGCTATTATGACACAGCAGTGGAAAGAAATGCCAGTGAAAACGAACTGAGATTTATAAATCTCGGTATATTACAAGATCATGGAGAAGAGGTGGCTTCCGACAGCTGCGGAGACGAGCTTGTTTGGACACTTTATGAAGACGGTGCGCTTGTAATTGAGGGAACGGGTGAAATGTATGATTGGGATAGTGAAAGCGATGTTCCCTGGAACTCATACATTGATTCAATAAACAGCGTGATTTTGGGGATAGGAGTAGAAAACATAGGAGACTACGCTTTTTACGGCTGTGAATGGATTGAGAATATTCAGATACCGTCAAGCGTAATAAGTATAGGAAGATCGGCTATGCGAGGCTGTATAAGTCTTTGTGAGTTGAGAATTCCGGATAGTGTTGTTGAAGTAAAGGATTCGGTTTTCCGCGACTGCTCCGGTCTTGCCGAGATAAAGCTGTCGAACGGAATGACTGAAATTGCAAGCTCTCTCTTTTCAGGGTGCAGCAGCCTTCAGGTTCTTGAAATTCCCGAAAGTGTAACAAATATTAGCGGAAGAGTGTTCTATAATTGTACAAGCCTTGAAAAAATGGTAATTCCCGCAAGTGTGGAAACCATATCGGTGTCTTCCTTTAAAAACTGTGAGCTTCTTACAATTTACGGTTATGAAAACACCCCTGCACACACTTTTGCCATAGAAAACTCCATAAACTTCGAGTCGGTGCTTGGATATAGTGATATAATTGCATCGGGAATTCTTGGCAGAAACCTTGAATGGACACTGTACAGAGACAAAACGCTTGAAATAGCGGGCTCCGGAGACATGGAAGATCTTAGCCTCGGCTCAATGGCACCGTGGTATTGGCATATAGGCTCGGTTAAGAGCGTGATTATAGATGAGAACATCACAAGCATCGGAAACGCTGTCTTTGAGCATTGTGTAAATCTGAAGGAAATTATAATTCCCGAAGACATAACAAGTATAGGAGATTATGCATTTTATCATAGTATAGGCATTGAAAATATCGACCTGCCGGAAAATCTTGAAAGTATCGGAGAGTATGCTTTTTCCGGTTGTACGGGTCTTGAGAGCATTGTAATTCCCGATAGCGTAAAAAGTATAGGAATCTCAGCTTTCTCGGGATGTACTGAAATTACAGAGATTAGTATTCCCGACAGTATAACCGAAATTCCGAGTGAGGCATTCTATGGTTGTACGGCTCTTAAGAAAATCGAAATTCCCTCAAGCGTTGAATACATAGAAGAGGATGCCTTCATAAACTGTGAAAACCTAAAAATATTTGGCTATCCCGATACGGTAGCAGAGACCTATGCCGAAGAAAACAACATAGCGTTTGTGGTGCTTGAAGGTGACCCTGTCCATGGTAAAAAGCTTGGCGACGGTGATTGCGGTGACGGACAGTTCTGGGTGCTGTATGAGGACGGTACAATGTTTATTGAAGGCAGCGGCTTGATGAATGATTGGTCAGGAACTACTACCGTACCGTGGTATTTGTATGCTGATATGATAGAAACAGTAAACATCGCCAACGGTGTGACAAGCGTAGGTAAGAATGCATTCAGAAGCTGTACGGCTTTAACGTCTGTGAATTTCGGCACAGGAATGAAAGTGATAGGCGACTCTGCCTTTGCGCTGTGTCCCGGTCTTGAAAGCGTGGAATTGCCTGAGGGTACAGAGGAAATAGCCTCAAGGGCATTCTTTAGGTGTGAAAACCTTGAAAAGGCTACTATTCCCGAAAGCGTAACAATTATTGCAGACACCGCTTTTGGAGGCTGTACAAACCTTACTGTTTACGGCTATGAGGGTTCAACAGCCCAATCCTTTGCAGATGAAAACTCTATTCCATTTGTACTAATCGAGGAGGAAGCCGATTATATCCCGGGTGATATAACGGGAGATGGTGTTGTAAATAACCGCGATGCTTCCCGCCTTATGCAGCTTGTTGCAGGCTGGCCCGTTGAGACTGTTGAAGCTGCTCTCGATGCAAACGGCGACGGTATTGTTAATGTAAGAGATGCCGCACGTATCCTCCAATACGTTGCAGGCTGGCCCGTGGAGTTGCATTAAAGTAACAAATAGCAGATTTTTTCGCTTTCTTGAAAGAAAGCTCGCAAAGAACTTTCATCACGTGAACATTTTTTTGAAAAACTATATTAAAACGTATTGTTCTCGATTAAAACGATGCCCGACCGCCAAGAGACTGCGGTCGGGCATTTTGTCGCCATGCTGAAAGAAAGTTACAAACAGCACGAGTTCTTTCGCTTTCTTGTAAGAAAGCTTGCAAAGAACTTTCAATCTGTCAACATTTCTTTTTGGGTTTTAACTAAAACATAATATTCTCGATTAGAACGTCGCTTGAACAGCATAAACGCTACTGTTCAAGCGATTAAAACCCAAAATCAGCACCCCCCAAACGGAGGGAGATAAGCCTCCCTCTTTTTGAGTGGAGAATTTTTACTTAATTTCCCAAATCTTTGATTTGGTTGAAATTTAGTACGCCTGATGGTGTGAGTACTTTTGTTTCGGGACAAAAGTACGGAAAACGCGGCTCGCAAGCCGCGGAACTTCCTGCCCGACAAAAATGAAACTTAAAACAGCCAAGGTACGGCTCGCTGGCCGGAGACAGCGAAACTCCTGTCAGATAAAAGCATAACTAATTTATAGCAACAAATGTAACAAATCTGAAGTAAAAAAACAAATTCCCCGGCCGCTTGCCTTTGTGGCGGTCGGGGAACGCTCTAATCGAGATATTAAAATTAAATTTTGCTAATAAAAGAATGTCTTTGTCATGGTTTCTTTTTGCGAGCTTTTTCTTTTTCTAAAGAAAAAGCGAAAAAGAGTAAGGCTCATTGTTGCTTTTTACTTTGTAATAACCCTCAGAGTCTTGATTTCAAAGTTGCCCATGTTAACCTTGACACTGTTGCCGTAGGTCTCGAGCTTTTCGAGGTTGTTTTCAAGACAGTCGCACTCGTAAACCTCCTTGACATCAAAGCCGAAGGAAACAAGAGCTTCTTCCTTCATGTTCTGAGCCTCGTAAAGTCTTACAATGTAGCCGTTCTTGTCCT
>JAZQIW010000091.1:0-4132 GCA_045541355.1 Eubacteriales bacterium
GTTTGACTCTACAACAGACGGTGTACATACCTTCACCTGCGTTGTAAAGAATGTGCCCGTCAAGGAGTATAAGACAAACCTTGTTTGTAAGACTTATACCAAGGTTACCGTTGACGGTGAGCAGTTCGTGGTTTACGGCGAAGCGGTAACAGGCAACATTTACGACACGGCACAAGCCCTGCTCGAAGGCGGAGGTCTTGATGTGGATATGGAAAATGCACTTGCAAAGATAATCTTTGACTTTGATAATGCAATTGATATTCCCGGCGATGACCTTTATCCCGATGCGGCATAGGTTTAAAATATGAAATCAGCCTCCCTTGCGAAAGCAAGGGAGGCTTTGTGATGTCTTAAAGTGTGTAAATAAATTGTTGACATATAAATGATAGTTGATATAATTAAATAATGGTAGATGTCTAAATTTCCGAATATATAAGCAATTATTAAAGAAAGGAGCGTGCTTCATGAATAGCTTTGCCGGAATTAATGAGACAAACGCAATATTACATGAAATAAGTCTTGTTGAAAAGGCATTTCTTGAGGGAAGTAAATGCGTTGTAATTGCAGGCGGTATAAGTAGTGACCGAAATAGAATAGCCGATGAATTCACGGTGTTAAACAGTCATATGTTCAATAATGTCTTTAATTGTGATTATGATAAACATAGACGTATTTTTTTCGATAAAACATCGCATATATCTGTGGATTGTATTGTTAAGAAAAGCTTGTATATGCCGTTTCTCGAAAGCTGTGAATGTGAAAGGATAAATGCTTTGTCGGAGTTTGAAGCCTGTGCTGTACACAATAGCCTTGTGGTTGTCAGAAATTATGATGTGCCGACCTTGTCCTCTTATCTCAGACACCTTTTAAACATAAATATTAAGCTTTTGGTTGTCTCCGATTGCGAAAAAGAGGTAGAATATAAGGATTGCGTAAAGGTTTGTGTCGGGAATACACATGATGGTTTTGTAAACAGCATTAAAGAGCGTGTTTTAAGTCTTGATGAAAATATGCTGGAATTGCTCAGAAGCATATGTGCTCTTGTATGTTATAGAAACTATGCTCGAAAGTGCGATAGCTCAAAAGACGGTGTCTTTAATGAAGAAAGCATAGCGTTTTTCACAGGCTTTGAGGAACATGAGACTGAAATGCTGTTGAATACGGGACTTGTCAATAAAGGAAAAAACGGAGAAATCAGCATAGATAGAGAAACTCTTGACTTTGTGATGAAGTATTATACTCCTACACTTGATAACTGTAAAAGCCTTTCTTTGTTCTTTGAAGAATGCTGCGACTTTGATTTAATACAGTCAGCAAAGGACATCGACGGAAAAATCGTGGCATATGACAGACTTGTACATGATTTAGCTGCAAGCGCAGAGGTGCTTTGTGTATATACAGCTTTTTGTAAGGATGATAAAAACAGAACTAAACGCCTGTATAATATGTTGATGGCTCAGGCATTGTCGGAAGTTCATAAGTATGACCACCTGTATGTAAATAATGCCTCTTTTCTTGTAAGATGCCTTGAGGATGATATGCTTTCGGGCTCATGTGCACAGATTTATGGAGATTCTGATTATTTTGCGGATTTTGCACTTCTCTTTATGAGAATAAACGTAGACCTTGTGCGTATATGCGTTTCATTGCTTAGAGGAATAGGCTATGATATGTATGATGAGAGACATGAGGTGCTGAGAGTCCTTCTGCGTTCAATGAATAGAATTTGCAGAGCCGTATCTGAAAAAACTGCGGCACATTCCCATATGCTTTTGGCTCTTGATGATGTAATAAGTATTTGTTATGAAGCCTTTGGCAAATTTGAGGCAGTCAGCGATATGGGACAATATAATTATCATTTCGATAACCTGTATGCCAAAAGGGTGGGTGAAGCCTCTCAAATAAGTGGACACTCATGCTGTGTTGCCATGGGGTATTCGGAGCTGACGGTGCAGGTGTACAGAAGGCTGTGCGATATTTATGATTGGAGAATAAGGCTTGCTATGGGAGATAATAGAGCAAGCTTTGTCAAGATGGATGCAGATAGCGCTGAATGTGCACGTCAGGTAAAAAGAATAAGAGTTCACCTTTCAAGAATACAAAAAGGCTTTTCACACTTTTATGACTTTTTTGAAGAATATAATTGTGAAGACCTTTGTGCAAAGGAGCTTTCAAAACGCCTCGAGGATAACCGACGTCTTATAAAGCGCGGCTTTGACGGCGGCACAAAAACAGGTGCGGAGCGATATGCCAAAGAGGTGTTTTCTGCCATCGGCAGAAGCAAAAATCCCGCACGTCTTTTCTGTATTGTAATGAATAAGGATTATCCCGTGTCGGACATGATGTATAAAAATCTTTGCGAAATGCAGCTTTATAATATGATTGCCGATAAATGCAGGGGACAAGAACGGACTGCAATATGCGTCTATCTTTTGTCGGGGTTTGATGCTTTTAGCGAAAGAGTGTGGTATAGCCGGTTGATTAAAAATACGGCGGAAAAACTGCTTAAAGTATCCACCTTCGATGCCGAAGCAAAGCAGCACATTTTGGATGCGGCTTCGCAGATGTATGTGTTTGGTGTTGCAAGGTATTTGGAGACAGAAAGCGGCTTTGAACAGCTAAAGGAATGTACAGAGCTTTACGAGGTGGCAGTTGAAAAATGTGCCTCAAAGGAAGATACAACAAATGCTGTGGCTGCCGAATTTGTTTATGATAAGCTTTGCGGCAAACAAACGATTAAATCCGCAAAAATCAAGAAGGCTTTTGAAATCTTCTTCTATGAATATCTCACCTATGATAGCGGAATATCAAACGAAGGCTTTATGAAGCTCTGCCGCTTTGCCTTAGATAGAGACTTTGAAACGAAAATGAGAAATATTGCAGAGCAGTATGAGAAGAATAAAGAGGATATTCTGAATTGGATGAATGAAGAAATATGAATAATTGAAAAAACACGGCTCTCTGCCGTGTTTTTTGCGTACTCTGTTAGCGGTTGTTGATAAAGTTTTTTAATATCAGATTTATATACTGCGAAAGTGACCTGTCATCGTATTCGGCTTCTTCCCGTAGCTTTTCCAAAAGGTCGCTGTCAATTGTTATGCTGATTTTTTCTTTTAAAGGCTTCATACTGTATCACCACCAACCTTATTATATGCAAAAATGCGAAATACTATTGACAAGTAGGATAAAGTAGGATAAAATAGGATTGCGTAGTTGTATAATTTTTCTAATTAAGAAAGGATGATTATTATGAAGATAATGAAGAAATTTGCCCTTGTTCTTATGATTTGCACGTTGCTTGTTGCGGTTCTTTCTGTTGTAACAAGTGCAAAAACATATACCGGAACAAAATATGGATATAAGAGTGACTATATTTATGTTCATACAACAAAGGCTAATGCAACAATTCCTTTGACAATTGCAAAGGGAACAGTTCATACATCTGAAAATGCAGAAAGTCATAATTGTGGTGGTAGCACTTCTGTTCCAATGTATGCATCTTATGAAGTAAAGATAAGTTATTGGAATGGAAGCTCATATGTACTGGAAAGCAATTATGATATCTACTGTAAATCATCACATACCATAAAACTTTTAAAAGCAAATGCAGATTATAAAATTCAAATATACCAGTGGAGAGTGAAAACTACATTAGATTCGTATATTAGAAAAGGCAAAATCGCATTTAATGATAGAGTTTACTTGCGAGAATCCCCATTTTGGTATAAATTGCCCAAGTTCTCAACCGGTACATTGAAGAACTGCTCAATGTATTCAAAGAACCCCCATTAAAATTTACTGGAAAATTATTCTGCTACGCAAAATTCCCCGATGTTGTCTAAACATCGGGGAATCATTATATTCGAGATATTAACCTTTGAACTTGTACCCAAAAATTTTGGTGCTGAGTTCTTTTCTTTTTGGTTACTTTTTCTTTTCAGTAAAGAAAAAGTAATTTACTTTCTAAGGTTAGCTTCAAGGGTTTCAAGCTCAGCGAGAAGCTCCTTGGGCATTGTGTCGCCGATCTTAGCATAGAATGCCTTGATGGAATCGAGGTCTTCAATCCAGCTTGCCTTGTCAACGCTAAGGAGTTCCTTCATAACATCCATAGAGATATCAAGACCTTCTGTGT
>JAZQIW010000092.1:0-8463 GCA_045541355.1 Eubacteriales bacterium
ATTTCTTTTTAGGCTTTAACCAAAACATAATATTCTCGATTGCAGCGTCGCCTGACCGCCATAAATCCAAGCGGTCAACCGATACAAACCCAAAATTAGCACTACCCCAAACGGTAGGAGGTCGAGACGGCTCGACACCCAATTTCGCGGTCATGTACATCAACCCCATTTTTGATATCCCCGCGATAGAAAACGTCGCTTGGTCGGCATAAACGCAACCGACCAAGCGAATAAAACCCAAATTAGCACTACCCAAACGGTAGGAGATAAGCCACCACGGCGAAAGAGGGAGGTTTAGCGGAGCGTCGGGGAGCAGTAATATAAACTAACTTCCATCCCTGATTTTGACGAATAAAAGAAAGCCTTTTTTAAACCCGCTTGTGTCAAAATCAGCAATTTGGTGATACAAAAATCCCCCGACCGAGCCACTCCCTCTTTTTGAGTGGAGACTTTTACTTAATTTCCCAAATCTTTGATTTGGTTGAAATTTAGTACGCCCGATGGTGTGAGTACTTTTGTCGATACAAAAGTACGGCTCGCTGTCCGCAGACAGCGAAATTCCTGTCAGACAAAATGTAACTTAAAAAATAGTAACTAAAATTCAAGCAAAAAGGAAAAACCATGGATAGTAGTAAAAGAACACAACTGTTTGAATCAAAGCCGGTTCCAATCGCAGTAATGACACTCGTAGTACCGACAGTAATCTCTCAGATATTGACAATAATATATAACTTCGCAGACACATGGTTCGTTGGAAGAACCAATAATGAAGCGGCTGTGGCGGCAGTATCGGTGGCAATGCCGCTGTTTATAGTAATGACGGGACTTGCTAACCTTTTCGGTGTCGGCGGCTCAAGCGTCATATCCCGTTCTCTCGGTGCAAAAAAGATAGATGATGCTAAACAAACATTTGCCTTTGCACTCTGGGGAGGAATAGGCGCAGCACTTGTTTATTCGGTTGTGATTTTCTTTTTCGGAAAAAACCTCGTGTATCTTATCGGCGGCGATAAAAACTCGGAAAAATATGTGGTCGAGTATATGTTCTGGACAATAGTAGTGGGGGGAATACCCACATTTTTGTCTGCTCTTTTCGGTCATCTTGTAAGGTCGGTCGGAAAGGCGAGGGTTTCGGGCTTTGTAATGTCTCTCGGAGCCGTTCTTAATATTGCACTTGACCCGCTGTTTATGTTTGTGCTTTTGCCTGAAGGAAAAGAGGTAATGGGTGCGGCAATCGCGACAATGCTTTCAAATGTTGTGTCGGCGGCGGTGTTTGTTGTGTATATTTTAAGATGCCGCGATGATGTTTTTACACTTAATTTGCGTGATTTTACCCTTAAAGGAAAAATTCCCGTTGAAGTGCTTGCCGTGGGTGCACCTGCCTGCCTTTCCACCTGCCTTGCCATGGTTTCAAATATTGCGGCAAATAAGTTTATGGCATCCTACGGCACTGCGGCGGTTGCAGGTCTCGGAATTGCAAAAAAATCAAATACCCTTGCTTTTAATATCAATATGGGACTTACTCAGGGTATCCTTCCCCTTGTGGGTTATAGCTATGCTTCAAAAAATTATGATAGACTTAAGAAAACCGTAGCCTTTACCTTCTGTATTTCCATTGCCTTTTCTCTTGTGTGTACCTTTGTTTACAGGAGCTTCCCGAGACAGATTGTTTCTTTCTTCATATCCGAGGCAGAAACGGTGGAAAAGGGAGCCGAGATGCTGCCTACTCTTGCAGTTGCCGTCACCTTCTGTGCCATGACGTATCTTATGAACACCATCTTTCAGGCGGCGGGTAAAAAGCTGTATTCCCTTGTCACCTCGATGCTCAGAAAGGGTATATTTGATATTCCCCTTATGTATGTTTTCGGAAAGATGTGGCATGAGAAGGGCATCGTCTCTGCAACCCCCACGGCTGAGGTGCTGTCTATATTTGTTTCGCTGTTTCTGCTTGTCAGATTTCTTAAATCCCTTAAAAATAATGAGATTAATGCATAAAAAGCTGCATAAACGCGTTTTATGCAATGAAATTTGCCAAATTATAATAAAACTCTTGACTTTTGATGCAGGCGATAATATAATTGTGGTGTATTAAAAATCAGAAAAGGAGATTTTAAAAATGAAACTCACAAAGCTTTTAGCCATTGTTATGGCAACACTCATGGCAGTAATGTGCTTTGCTGCTTGTACATCCACAGACGATAACGAGGTTGTTGACGGCGTAGAATCCGAGGTTGACGGAAACGATGCTGAGGTTGAACCCGAAGCAGAACCCGAAGCAGAGCCCGAAGTTGAAAAGACAGAGCTTGTTATGGCTACAAATGCATTCTTCAAGCCCTACGAGTACTATGAAGGCGAAGAAATCGTTGGTATCGACGCTGAAATTGCAGCAGCTATTGCTGAAAAACTCGGCATGACACTCAAGATTGAAGACATGGAATTCAGCACAATCATCACAGCCGTTCAGGAAGGCTCTGTTGACTTTGGTATGGCAGGTATGACTGTTACCGAAGACAGACTCAAGGACGTAGATTTCACATCCAGCTATGCAAACGGTATCCAGTCCATCATCGTTAAGGAAGACAGCGCAATCGTATCCATTGATGACCTTTACGGCGAAGACGTTACATATAAGGTAGGCGTACAGCTCGGTACAACAGGCGACATCTACTCCAGCGATGACTTTGGTGCAGACAGAGTTGTTCAGTACTCCACAGCAAATGAAGCAGTACTCGCACTCAGCGGCGGTTCTGTTGACTGCGTAATCATCGACAACGAGCCTGCAAAGGCACTTGTTGCTGAAAACGAAGGTCTCAAGATTCTTGATACCTCCTACGCTGACGAAGACTATGCTATCTGCGTAAAGAAGGGTAACTCCGAGCTTCTCGACAAGCTCAACGCTGCTATCGACGAGCTTACAGCTGACGGAACAATCGACGCTATCGTTGGTAAGTACATCAAGTAATTTTTAGCACGTGATTTATCAAATCAAATAATGCAGGTGGGAATGGTAACACATTCCCGCCTTGTATGTGGAGAGAAAATATGTTAAACACAAAGAAAATGCCTTTATGGGCAAAGTGGATAATTGTCCTTGTCCTTGCCTTTGCCGTACTTGGTGTGGTGTATGCTGTCCAGACGGCAAATAATAAGCTGTCGGTAGAGCTGAGCCTTGAGGATGTTCAGAAGATAGTGGATGACACCATGAACAGCCTTCCCAACAGCGTTGCAACGGGTGCAAAGTACGTTGAAGAAAACACAACCGTTACGGTTGAAAGCTTTAGCTACGGCACCGAAAAGGATATAATCCTCGAGTGTAAGTATGAAACGCTGAATGTCGGCAAGGTAATTGAAGAAAACCTCGGCGACTATCTTACGGGTGCATACAGCCTTTATGCCGAAAATGAAAAGAATGGTAAAAAGACAAATGCCACAAAGATAAAGCTTCATGTATCAAGTGCATTTGAAGAGGATCTCAAAAAGGCAGAAAAAATAGAGGACAGAATCGTAATATATCTTTACGAAACAGAAAAGGGCGTTGTTGCTCCTTACCTTTCCGATGAATTTGTAAATACTGTTTTCGGCGGAATGCTTGATGCGGCAAAGCTTGTGGGCGAGGCAAAGACGGTGGAGTATGAAGGAAAGGAAATTTCCATAGCCAACCAGAACACCCTCAGAACTGGCATCAAGGATTGTTTTGCACTTTCAAATTATGATTCAAAAAAGCCCGACACTGCAATTCCTCTTGTTCGTGCATGGAATAGCTTCAAGTACGATTTTGACAGAAACTTTATTCAGAAGAACCAGTACAGATATATTACAGACGGTCTAGTAACAACACTTAAGATTACAGCACTTGCGGTGCTTCTGGGTATTGTTATCGGCTTTATTGTGGCGGTTATAAGAGTAACTAACCAAAAGACAGGAAAGCTTGGCACATTGTCGGCAATCTGTAAGGTATACCTTTCGATAATGCGCGGAACGCCTGTCATGGTACAGCTGCTGATTGTGTACTTTGTTGTGCTTTTGCCGATAGGCGTTGAAAAGTTTCCTGCGGCGGTGCTCTGCTTTGGCTTGAATTCCGGTGCATACGTTTCTGAAATCGTAAGAGGCGGCATTGTTTCAATAGATGCAGGACAAATGGAAGCAGGAAGAAGCCTTGGCTTCAATTATATGCAGACAATGTTCTATATTGTAATTCCTCAGGCGTTTAAGGCTGTGCTTCCTTCCCTTGCAAATGAGTTTATAACGCTTCTCAAGGAATCCTCGGTTGCCTTTTACATTGGTGTTGCCGACCTTACACAGGGCGGTCTTAAAATACGTTCAATTACATACAGTAACTATATGCCGCTTATAGCGGTGGCACTTATTTATCTTGTTGTGGTGCTTGGACTTACCAAGTGCGTAAGCATACTTGAAAGGAGGCTGCAGAAGGGTGATAAGAGTTAACGGTCTTTACAAAAGCTTTGGCAAAAAGGGCGAAATCAAGGTTCTTATGGGCATTGATGAGCATATCAAAAAGGGCGAGAAGGTCGTAATTATCGGTCCTTCGGGCGGCGGAAAATCCACTTTTCTCCGTTGTCTTAACCTCCTTGAAGAGCCGACCGCGGGTGAAATCTGGTTCGGCGACACACAGATTAATGCCAAGGGCTG
The DNA here is from genome assembly GCA_045541355.1 of Eubacteriales bacterium. GTDB lineage: Bacteria > Bacillota > Clostridia > Oscillospirales > CAG-382 > UMGS1387. Next base: position 4,648 of record JAZQIW010000092.1, read on the forward strand.
TGACATAAATAAGCTGAGAATGAAGATGGGCATGGTTTTCCAGCATTTTAATCTTTTTCCGCACAAGTCTGTGCTTGAAAACATTACCCTTGCCCCCATAAAGCTTCTTAAAACTCCAAAAGAGGAAGCAGAAAAGCAGGCAATGGAGCTTCTTGAAATGGTAGGCCTTTCGGATAAGGCAAATGCTTATCCCTCCCAGCTTTCGGGTGGACAAAAGCAGAGAGTTGCCATTGCAAGAGCACTTGCCATGAAGCCTGAAGTTATGCTCTTTGATGAGCCTACATCCGCACTTGACCCTGAGCTTGTAGGCGAGGTGCTCAGCGTTATGAAAAAGCTCGCAGATGAAGGCATGACCATGGTCTGCGTAACCCACGAAATGGGCTTCGCTAAAGAGGTCGCAACCCGTGTTCTCTTTATGTGCGACGGCGTTATCGCTGAAAGCGGTACCCCTGATGAAATCTTCTCAAATCCTCAAAACCCCAGAACAAAACAGTTCTTGCAGAGTATCCTGTAAGGTGTTTTGAGGTTTGAAGTTACAAATGTTTGGGTTTTCCGCTTTTTCTCCACCTTTTCTCCGCCTTTTCTCCGCCTTTTCTCCACCTTTTCTCCACCTTTTCTTTAGAAAAAGAAAAGGTTCGCCAAAAGAAACCGTAATCGCAACTTTTCTTCTTGGGTTTTAACCCAAACGTAATATTCTCGATTGAAGTGATTCGCTGATGCCAAAGCAGGCATCAGCGAATTTTTGCTTATTTTGCTTTTTTGTTACTTTGTTTCTTTTTAAGTTGCATTTTGCTTGGAAGGAGTGTTTCGGCACTGCGGTGCCGAGTTTCTTTTGGCACGCCCCAAAAGAAACCAAAAACGCTCCACTCAAAAAGAGGGAGTGGCTCGACACCCAATTTCGCGGTCATGTTCTGCAAACCAAAATAACATCGCCCGCGATAGAAAACGTCGCTTGAACAGCATAAACGCCACTGTTCAAGCGATACAAACCCAAGATTAGCACAACCCAAACGGTGGGAGTTAAGCCCCCACGGCGAAAGAGGGAGATTCAGCGGAGCGTCGGGGAGAAGTAGCCCATAGTTACACCCATCCCTGATTTTGACGAACCGAAGATAAAACCTCGAAAATCGTGAGTGTCAAAATCAGCATTTTAAAGATACAAAATCCCCCCGACCGAGCCACTCCCTCTTTTTGAGTGGAGCGCCTTTGGTTACTTTCGGGGCGGGCCGAAAGTAACTCGGCACCGCAGTGCCGAAACACTCTTTCCAAACAAAATGTAACTTAAAAAAGCGCCTCGCTGTCCGCAGACAGCGAAACTCCTGTCGGGCAAAATTGTAATTAATTTGAAGAAACAAAAAAACTGTCTGACCCAGCAGTGCCGAAACACTCCTGTCAGGCAAAATTGTAACTTAAAAAATGTAACTTAAAAAAGTAAGAAAGGAGAGAACTTATGGATTCAAGCGAACAAATAATGAATACAAAGGGTAGAATCTTCGATATCCAGAAGTTCTCTACCCATGATGGTCCCGGAATCCGAACAATAGTGTTCCTTAAAGGCTGTATTCTCAGATGCCGCTGGTGCTGTAATCCCGAGTCGCAGGAATATGAAGTACAGCAGATGGTGCAGAACGGAAAGACGAAAACCGTCGGATATGATATTACGGTAAAAGAGGTACTCGAAACGGTAGCCAAGGATTTGCCCTATTACCGCAGAAGCGGCGGGGGACTGACGCTTTCGGGAGGCGAGGCAATGTGCCAGAAGGAATTTGGAGTTGCACTTTTAAAGGGCGCACACGCCATGGGCATTAATACCGCCATTGAAACTACGGCAAACCTTCCCTTTGAAACCGTCAGGGAATTTTCGGAAAACCTTGACTATATCCTGATGGATATAAAACATATAGATTCAAAAAAACATAAGGAATTTACGGGCGTGTCAAATGAATTGATACTTGAAAACGCCGTAAAGCTCTCGCAAATAGCCAAGAGCCTGACAATTCGCGTTCCCGTAATCCCTACCTTTAATGATACCGAAGAGGAAATCTTCTCTATCTCAAAATTTGCAAGGTCTCTCAGAGGCGTTGAAGAAATTCACTTGCTTCCTTATCATAGACTCGGTTATGATAAGTACATCGGCCTTGGCCGTGAATACCTTATGGGTGACCTTAAAACCCCAACTAAAGAACATATGGAAAAACTTAAAAAAAGCGCTGAGTGCTCCGGACTTAATGTCGTTATCGGCGGTTAGTTTCCGGGAGTAAAGGAAGTTACAAATGATTGGGTTTTTCGCTTTCTTGAAAGAAAGCTCGCAAAGAACTTTCAAATTGGGAACATTTCTTTTTAGGCTTTAACCAAAACATAATATTCTCGATTGCAGCGTCGCTTGACCGCCATAAATCCAAGCGGTCAACCGATACAAACCCAAAATTAGCACTACCCCAAACGGTAGGAGGTCGAGACGGCTCGACACCCAATTTCGCGGTTATGTTCTGCAAACTAAAACAACATCGCTCGCGATAGAAAACGTCGCTTGAACAGCATACACGCCACTGTTCAAGCGATACAAACCCAATTAGCACTACCCCAAACGGTAGGAGATAAGCCACCACGGCGAAAGAGGGAGAATCAGCGGAGCGTCGGGGAGAAGTAGCCCATAGTTACACCCATCCCTGATTTTGACGAACCGAAGATAAAACCCCGAAAACCGTGTGTGTCAAAATCAGCAATTTAGAAGTACAAATTGTCCCCGACCGAGCCACTCCCTCTTTTTGAGTGGCGACTTTTACTTAATTTCCCAAATCTTTGATTTGGTTGAAATTTAGTACGCCCGATGGTGTGAGTACTTTTCTTCGTAGAAAAGTACGGAAAACGCGGCTCGCAAGCCGCGGAACTTCCTGCCCGATAAAAAGTAACTTAAAAAAAGTAACTTAAAAAATATAACTAAAAAAAGTAACTTAAAAAAGTATCTTTAATAAATCAACAAAAAAAGTAAAAGGAGAAAATAAAAAATGTCAGGACATTCTAAGTGGAAAAATATAATGCATAAAAAGGAGAAAACCGACTCCCAGCGTGCAAAAATCTTCACAAAAATCGGTAAAGAAATCGCCATGGCAGTTCGTGACGGCGGTGCAGACCCCAATACTAACGGTAAATTGCATGACCTTATTGCAAAGGCAAAGGCAAATAACGTGCCAAATGATAATATTGATAGAGCAATTAAAAAGGCATCGGGTGCCGATGGCGGCGTAAACTATGAGGTAATCTTGTATGAAGGCTACGGTCCCTCGGGCGTTGCGGTTATTGTTGAAACAACAACAGATAATAGAAATAGAACCGCTGCGGATGTCAGACATTATTTTGATAAATACGGCGGAAACCTCGGCACAACAGGCTGCGTTTCCTATATGTTCTCGGATAAGGGCGTAATCGCTATAAGCGGCGAAGGCGTTGATGAAGAACAGCTTATGATGGATGCCCTCGAAGCAGGCGCAGAGGATATTACCGGCGAAGACGGTATCTTTGAAATTACAACAGATCCCGCTGATTTCTCCGCTGTCTCCGATGCTCTTACCGCCGCAGGATATTCCTTCATCTCCGCAGAACAGTCTAAGGTTCCTGCTAACTATGTTGAACTTACCGATGAAGATGCTGTTAAAAATATGGAAAAACTCCTCGATATGCTCGATGATAACGATGACGTTACTAACGTTTGGCATAACTGGGATGAATAATAATATAAAGTATCATTATACATCGGTTTTTTCGCTTTCTTGAAAGAAAGCTCGCAAAGAACTGTCGAGACGGCTCGACACCCAA
>JAZQIW010000093.1:0-43464 GCA_045541355.1 Eubacteriales bacterium
TAATAATGTAAGATATTTGTTGTAATTTACGGCAGGGAGGGATTGTATGTTCACAAGAAACGAAAAAAACGGCGTTTGCTTTTACACAAGTCCCATATTTGAAAAGCACGGCATAGTCCACGGCTTTTTCACCCGACACGGCGGTGTAAGCGGCGGCTGTTTTGATTCCCTCAACGTGAGCACGGCGCGACGTGACAAAGACGGAAGTCTTGACAGTCCGAAAAATGTCCTTGAAAACTATCGGCGTGCCCTGTCGGCACTCGGCACGGCACCAGAAAAGGCGGTCGGTGCAAAGCAGGTACATGAGGCGGTGGTTTTAAGGGTGGAAAACGCCGACGGTGGCAGAGGAATAATTCCTGACGCCGGCGAAATGTCCGGCTGTGACGGGTTGTTCCTCGACGGTACGGCAAACGAAGTTGATGCTCTGTGTGTTAAAACCGCCGACTGCGTGCCGATACTCCTTTCATCAAAAGACGGCAAAGAGGTTTCTGCCGTTCATGCAGGCTGGAGAGGAACGGTCGCAGACATTGTAACGAGGGCGGCGGAGAAATTCGCCTGCGGAAAAGAAGATATAATCTGTGCAATAGGACCTTGCATCGGCGTATGCTGTTACGAGGTGGGCGAGGAAGTATATGAGGCGGTAAATAGATTATTTGCTTTAAAGGGCATTGCGGACAAAACAGACATTATGTTCAGAAACGTCTGCACCTGCTCGGCAAGTCCCAAGAAAAAAGCAAATCTTTCCGAGATAAACAGGCAACTTCTTATTGACTTCGGCATACCCAAAGAAAACATTGATGTTTCGGGAATCTGTACAGCCTGTCACGAGGATGAATTTTTCTCACACAGGGCAAGCGGAGGATTTTCGGGAACGTTTCCATCAATCATTAAGCAGAATTCTAATTAAACGGCTCCCTTGTGCAAAGGGAGCTGGCAGCGTTAGCTGACTGAGGGATTGTCGCTAAACTTCAAATTACAATCCCTCCGATTTTCGTCACGAATTATGTGACGAAAACCACCTCCCTTTACACAAGGGAGACTTACAAGATAAACTCAAAAGGAAATTTCAATGAAAGACATATATAACAAAGCATATCTTGAAATAACAAATGTTTGTAACCTTTCCTGTTCCTTCTGCAAGGGAACAGACAGGGAAAAGGCATTTATATCGGAAGAAAACTTCACGCTGGCGGCAACAAAGCTGCGCAAAGTTACCTCCTACATATATTTTCATATTCTCGGCGAGCCGACGCTTCATCCGAATTTGCAAAGGCTTCTCGAAATCTGCAACGAGCTTGATTTTAAGGTTATTATTACCACCAACGGCACGCTTCTGTCAAAGGTCGGGGATATTTTACTCTCATCCCCTGCCCTTCACAAGGTTAACATCTCGCTTCACGCACTTGAGGCAAACGAGGCTCTTTCCTTTAACGAATATCTTGACGGCTGTGCCGAGTTTGCAAGGAAAATGTCGGAAATAGGCAAAATATGCGTGCTTCGACTGTGGAACGGAGATTCTGACGGAAAATACGGCAGCGGCAAGCTGAACGAGGGCATAATATCACGGTTGGAAAAGAGCTTTGACAGGGGCTTGTGGTCGGAAAACACCAAAGGCTTTCGGCTGTCGGATAAGCTGTTTTTAGAGTTTGCCGAGCGCTTTGAATGGCGCGAGGAAGACGGCGACGGGAAGGTACACTGTTACGGGCTTCGCGACCAGATAGGTGTACTGTGCGACGGAAGGGTTGTCCCTTGCTGCATTGACTGTGACGGTGTAATTACCCTCGGCAACATATTCAAAGACGACATCATGGATATAATAAACTCTCCTCTTGCCAAAGAAATGGCACAGGGATTCCGAAACGGAAAAGCGGTACACCCTTATTGCAAAGGGTGCGGATTTGTAAAAACAAGATTGTAACCAAGTTTGACCGTTCTGATTTACAGCAAACAAACGGTGTGGCAATTGAACGATAAAAAAGGAGGTACGCTTTCGTGGAAAAGATGACAAATGCGAGTTCTTTTGCTTACTTTTCTGCGAAAGAAAAGTAAGATGAATATTAAAAACTCCATTTACATAACACTTGCGGGAATATTCTGGGGAAGCATGGGACTTTTTGTACACGTGCTTACAGACACATTTGGATTCTCCTCAATTCAGGGTGCGGTAATAAGAATAACAACCTGTGTAATAATCTTAGGTCTTTTTCTGCTGATAAAGGACAGGAGTCTTTTCAGGGTAAATCCAAAGCACCTGCCGCTTCTTGCATCAAACGGGCTTATAAGCGTTTTACTTATGACAAGCTTTTATTTCGCCTCGGTAAGCGCGGGGACATCCATGTCAATAACGGCGGTTCTTGTATACACGGCACCGTTTATAGTTGTAATAATATCCTGTCTTTTTATGGGCGAAAGGTTTACGCTTCAAAAGGCGATTTCCCTTATCATTGCCTTTGCGGGATGCTGTCTTGTATCGCTGACAGATTCAGGAAAATCAACGCCGTTAGGACTTGTTTTCGGCGTATGCTCGGGTATTTCCTATGCCCTTTACAGCATACTCAGCACTGTGGCGTTAAGGAGAAAAATCCCATCCTTCACCGTGACCTTCTACTCCTTTGTTTTTGCATCGGTCGGTTGCATTTTTATAGCAATCTTTACCGACATGGGAACGGTTTTTGCGGCAGCAAGCAACATCCCCGCTCTCGCACTTGCCGCACTTTCAACAGGTCTTGTTACAGCTGTTCTGCCCTTTACGCTTTACACAAAGGGGCTTTCGGGGACAAGCCCTGCCACAGCATCTATTATGGCATATATTGAGCCCATTGCCGCCTGCGTTTTCGGATATTTCAGAGAAGAGAGAATGACATCTCCCATGATTTTCGGAATAGTGCTGACGGTGACGGCAATTATATTTCTGAACATAAAAATCCCGACGTTTTCGGGTAAGGAAAAGAAATGAAAAGCTTACTTATAAGTGCCTGCCTATGCGGAGAAAAATGCAGGTATGACGGCAGAGACAATTTACTTAAAAACTTTGAGGTAATTACCCAAAACTTTTTAATTATCCCGGTGTGTCCCGAGGTTCTGGGCGGTCTTGAAACACCGCGGAGTCCTTCTGAAATTTCAGGCGGCAGGGTAATTACAAGATGCGGAAAAGACGTGACGGATGAGTATATGAGAGGTGCACATCTTGCGCTGAAGGCGGCGCTTGAAAGCAAAGCTCAGTATGCTCTTATGAAGGCAAAAAGTCCCTCCTGCGGATGCGGGAAAATATATGACGGCACTTTTTCCGGCACGCTTACCGTCGGCGACGGAATAACGGTCAGGCTCTTAAAAGAGAACGGAATAAGGGTGTTCGACGAAACACAGGTTTGCGAGCTTTTGGAGCACACAAAGTGACGAGAATTTCATATCGGGCAAGCGGCGGCGATTTTTGACCTTGCCCTACGGCAAACGGAGGAAGAAAATGACAAATTCATCCCTTATTTACATAAAAAAAGACGGAAAATACCTTATGCTTCACCGTGTCAAAAAGAAAAACGACATAAACCATGACAAATGGATTGGCATAGGCGGCAAATTCAACGAGGGGGAAAGTCCCGAGGACTGTGTACGGCGTGAAACCCTTGAGGAAACAGGGCTCATTCTCGGCAAGGTATCCTACCGCGGCATTATAACATTTGTTTCCGGCGGCGACACCGAATACATGCACCTTTTCACATCAAGCGACTTTTCGGGCAAGCTTATGGAAAGCTGCGACGAGGGAAATCCCGAATGGGTAGACATTCCCGATGTATACTCTCTTCCGATATGGGAGGGAGACAAGGTTTTCTTAAAGCTTATTGAAAGCGACGAGACGCCTTTCTTTTCACTTAAGCTTATTTATGAGGGGGACACTTTGGTACAAAGCATACTATACTGAGGGGTTTCACTTTTTTGGGGGTACATTTTTACTTATCGGGAGTCTTGCACATTACCATGTGCGAGGCTTTTTTCTTTTTAGTTACTTTTTTGTGATGTAGGAGTAACGCGGCTTGCGAGCCGCGGAACTTCCTGCCCGATAAAAATGAAACATAAAAAAGTAAAAACGCTGATGCCTGCTTTGGCATCAGCGAATCGCTTCAATCGAGAATAATACGTGTTGTTCAAATCCAAAAAAGAAATGTTCCTTTTACGGTTTCTTTTGACGAACCTTTTCTTTTTCTAAAGAAAAGGTGGAAAACCGTTTTCTATGTAGCCCTGTCGCAGAACTTTTTGTAAAGTCCGTTGTTTTGGACAAGCTGTTCATGGGTACCGCTTTCGACAATTTCTCCGTTATCCATAACAAAAATTCTGTCACAGTTTTTTATTGTACCGAGCCTGTGAGCGATAATGATACAGGTAATACCCTCAAGAGACTCAATCGTCTGCTTAATGCTCTGTTCGGTTACGGTATCAAGATTGCTTGTCGCCTCATCCATTATCAGAACAGACGGCTTTTTAAGAAGTGCTCTTGCAATGGCAAGGCGTTGTCTCTGTCCTCCGGAAAGGCTGTGCCCATTTTCGCCGAGAACCGTATTATATCCGAGAGGAAGACTTTGTATAAACTCATCTGCATGGCTCTTACGGCAGGCTTTTTCTATTTCGCTGAAGGGAATGCTTTCATCGCCCATGGTAAGGTTATTCATTATTGTGTCGGAAAAGAGGAATACCTCCTGCGAAATATAGGCAATACCGCTTCTTACACTCTTTGGGCAAAGCTTTGACAAATCCTGTCCGCCCACATATACGCTTCCCTTTTCGGGGGTATAAAACGCCATAATCAGCTTTGCAAGCGTGGTTTTCCCCGAACCGCTTTCACCGACAAAGGCAACGTGCTCTCCGCTTTTTATTTCAAGGCTTATATCCTTAAGAACAAGCTGTCTGAAGCCGTATCTGAAATCCACATTCTCAAATCTTACATCATTTCCCATTAAAACGGGCTCTGCATCCTTTTCGGTTTCAAGGGCAAGGATATCATCAAGTCTTTCTGCGGCGACAAATGCAGTCTGAAGCTTTGGCTGAAGGTCAATTATACGCTGAATGGGGTCGAGAAAATATCCAAGAAGCGAATAAAAGGTAATCAGCGTTCCAAGACTTATGCTTTTATTAATGACAAGAAGCGTTCCGCAAAATAAAAGTGCAACAACGCCGAGGGATGCCACAAGAGACGAAAGTGCATCCTGTGCCGAATAAAAGCAAGCTGCCTTTACCGAAAGGTTTTCAAATTTTGTGAATTTTTCTTTCGTCTTTTCCTTTACCGACCTCTGCGCGCCGAATGCCTTAACAGTTTCCATGCCGTCAACCGTCTCTTTAAGATAAGAGGTGACAGAGGCATTCTGCTCCATTATTTTTTCGTTTATGCTCTTAATCGGTCTTACGAAAAGCGTTATAACCAGCGCATATGCCGCCACCGTAACAAGCGACACCAAAAAGAGCGTTCTGTCAAGGGAAAACAGCACAGCCGCACACACGACAACCATCACCGTATCAAGAACAAGCGACAGGCTTGCGCCCGAAATTGCTTCACGTATGCTTGAAGCATCGTTGAAGCGGGACATGATTTCACCTGTGCTTCTGCTGTCAAGGTGCTTTGATGGAAGATCTGCCACGTGGTTATAATAGCCGAGCATGAGGGGCAGGTCTATGCGCTTTGACAAAAGGGCAAGAAAATATCCTCTCAGCGCCTGCATGACGGCACCAAACAGGTACAAAAGGGCAATTGCAGCACAAATCTTACCGAGGGAATATCCCATAAAGCCATCTCCGCCGGTATACCCGCTGTTTTCCATTCCCTCAATTATGATTTTAAAAATAAAGGTGCCGAGAATTCCTATAAAGCTTATGGCAAGGGACATGACAAGCACCGTGGCAAGTATGCCCTTCTGTCTTGTAACAAGCTTTACAAAGCCTCTGAGAGTTGCTTTATCCTCTTTTTTCTCTACAAATGCTTCTGTCTTTTCAAAGGTAATTATATGCCCTGTCCAATGGCTGAAGAAATCGGCGTATTTATACTTTTTTCTGCCCGAAGCAGGGTCGGCTGTATAAATATGATTTTTGGTTATTTTATAAACAACGACATAATGCTCAAGCATTCCGTCAACAATAATTCTTGCTATGACGGGAAGGGAAAACTCGCCTGCTTTACAGCCGTCAACAAACTCATCGGGACTGCCTTCAAGCCCCTCGGCGAAAAGCCCTATCTTTTCTGCTCCCTTGACTATTCCGTACATATTTGCCCCCGCCGCATCAACGCCGATAAGCTCTCGGTATTTTGCCAAGGGCATAAACAGTTTATAATGTGTGCATATCATCGAAAGACATGCCGCACCGCAGTCTTTTATGTCGTGTTGTTTTATCAGTCTTAATGACATTCGTAAAACATCCTCATTAAAAAGTTCTGTATATACGCAAGCGACCTGCAAAAAATGCAGGTCGTTTTTATGCATATTAAGTTTACTTATCTGCCGAGCTTGATTCTGTAAACGCTGGGGTAAAGCTTTGCAAGTTCAGTACAGTATGTCTTGCACCAATAAAGCTGGTTGTCTCTGTATACGAATACGCCACCTGCATTTACCTTCTGCATTTCTGTCTTATTCATCTTCTTCATCTGTATCCCCCCTTCCAATAATAATACCTTTTGCCTAATTTTAACACGCTTTTTCACTTTTGTCAAGAGATAAAGTGCTCTTTTATGTACTCAAAACGCCCATCTACGCCTGTTTTGCAAGAAAATGTGTACCGACATCCTTTCCTTCGAGAATGTCATACAGCTTTTCGGGGGCGTTGCCTATTGTAACATACATATCAATTCCCCGTTCGGTGACGTGTTTTGCCGCCTCAAGCTTTGTTGCCATGCCGCCGGTGCCTCGGCTTGAGCCTGCACCGTGGGCAAGACCGATAATGCTCTCGTCAATAACCGGCACGGTATGTATAAGCTTTGCCTTGGGATTAAGTCTCGGGTTATCGTCATACAGCCCCTCTATATCCGACATTATTATGAGCTTTGCCGCACCGCAAAGCGAAGCAACAATGGCAGAGAGGGTATCGTTATCGCCGAAAACCTTTTTTGGCGACTCGATTTCGGTATGGCTTACCGAGTCGTGTTCATTAACTATTGGAATAATTCCGTTTTCAAGCAGAGCAGAGAAGGTATTCTTTAGGTTATTTCTTCTGTCATCCATCTCGATATCCTCGCTTGTCAGAAGAATCTGCCCCACCATATTGCCGTACTCTCCGAACAGCTTATCGTACAGGTGCATAAGCTCACACTGTCCGACAGCCGCTGCCGCCTGCTTCATTCTTATGTCGTGCGGTCTTTCGGCAAGCCTCATTTTATTGACTCCCACGGAAATAGCACCCGAGGAAACAAGCACCACCTCATATCCGGCATTTCTCAAATCCGAAAGAACGCGGCAAAGACGGTCAAGGGTTTTTATGTCCACAGAGCCGTTCTCGTGTGTGAGTGTCGATGTGCCTACCTTTACTACAATTCTGTTATTTGCTTTTTGCATAATTATATCACTGTTCCTTTTTTCTTTCAGTTTCTCACCTGTCCCGAGCCTGTCACAACATACTTTGTCGTTGTCAGTGCCTCAAGTCCCATGGGTCCCCTTGCGTGCAGCTTCTGGGTGGAAATTCCGATTTCCGCACCGAGACCGAACTCCTCACCGTCGGTAAAACGCGTTGAGGCATTCACATACACCGCCGCCGAATCCACGTTATCCGTAAAATACTTTGCCGCCGCCATGTCCTCTGTTACAATTGCCTCGCTGTGCTTTGTGGAATGTTCATTTATATGGTTTACGGCTTCCTTGACATCCTCTACCACCTTCACCGAGAGGATATAGTCATTATACTCGGTATAAAAATCCTCCTCGGTTGCCTTTTCAATATCGGGAAGTATTCTGAGAGTCTTTTCACAGCCGCGGAGAATTACATTCTTCTCCTTCATTTTTCTTTGCATCATGGGAAGAAATTCCTCTGCCACGCTCTCTGCCACAAGAAGATTTTCCGCGCTGTTGCAAACGCTCGGTCTCTGCGCCCTTGCGTTAAAGGCAATTTCGTTTGCCATTTCAAGATTTGCCTTTGCGTCAACATACACATGGCAGTTTCCCGCGCCCGTCTCAATTACCGGAACGGTGGCGTTTTCCACAACGCTCTTTATAAGTCCCTTGCCGCCCCTCGGAATCAGCACATCTATCTTTCCCGAGGCTGTCATAAGAGCCTTGGCGCTGTCTCTTGAGGTATCCGACAGCACATTAACGCAGTTTTCGGAAAAGCCGCACTCACGAAGCGCGCCTCTTATGCAATCGGCTATGGCAAGGTTTGAATTTATTGCTTCCTTGCCGCCTCTGAGCACACAAGCGTTTCCGCTTTTGATACAAAGGCACGCCGCATCTGCCGTAACATTGGGGCGGGATTCATAGATTATCCCCACCACCCCCAGAGGAACACTTATTTTTTTAATTTCAAGGCCGTTAGGTCTTACACTTACGCTTCCCTTTCCGCAGGGGTCGGGCAAAGAAGCAACCTTTATTACGGCATCTGCCATGGCAGAGAGCTTTCCTTCCGAAAGGGTAAGTCTGTCAATCATGGCATCCGACATTCCGTTTTCTCTTGCGTTTTTTATATCAAGGCTGTTTGCCGCAAGAATTTTCGGGCTTGATTTGACTATTGCCTGAGCAATACAAAAAAGTATGTCATTTCTCTGCTTTTCCGATGCCGTAACAAGCTCAAGGCTTGCACCTCTTGCACCGTCAAATACATTGTTCATTTCATTATTCATAATCTTCACCTGTTATAAACGAATAAAGCTGTGCCGTATTATCGGCATAAAAGTCCGCCCTTTCATCGCCAAAACCGCCTTTGCCGTGAAAGCCCCATGTCACACCTGCACACACAACTCCCGCATTATGCGCCGTCTTTACATCCACGTGGGAATCCCCCACATAAACAAGCTCATCCTTATCAATTCCGAGCTGTTCAAGGGCAAGAAGTATACATTCCTTCTGCGGCTTTACGGGTCTATCCTCACCCGTTCCCGACACATAGGAAAACATGCCGCCGAAAAACCTTTCGCAAAGCTGCTCCACCTGTCCGTGAGGCTTGTTTGACACAACGGAAAGCACATAGCCTTCATTTTTAAGCCTTGACACAAGCTCCTGTATTCCGTCATACGCCCTTGTTTCGATGCAGACGTTTTTGCTGTAATTCTCAAGGTATATTTTATGGGTTTGCTCTATCGTCTCTGCATCCCTCTTGTCTTCGGGAAGGGCAAGCTCTATCAGTCTTTTTGAGCCGTAATTAATAAAGGAACGCACCTCCTTCTTGGTATGGGCAGCGTATCCGAGTTTATTCATTGTAAGATTTATGCTGTAATGTATGTCGCCCAGGGTATCGAGAAGCGTGCCGTCAAGGTCAAACATTACCGCTTTATATTTTTTTGCCGTCATTTTCCTATCCGTATTTTCCGTAAATTTTGTTTAAAGCTCATCAATAGGCTTTTCGTATGCAGAGGAGGCATTTTTCATAAACCAATCCACCTCGGGCATTGAAAGTGCAAGCTCCCTTACCGCCCTCTCGGTTGTCTCAAGCGCCATTCTGAACTCGTTATTGCCGTTTTTATACTCCTCTACGCACTTTAAGTATGCGCAGATTTTATCCGCCGCCTTGACAATTTTCTTTGCCTGTTCATCAAGCTCCTCAAACAGAAGTATGTCCGAGAAATCACCTCTCAGCTCCTCCGGAAGCTTTGACAGGGCGTTGTCAAGGGCATTTCTTTCAAGCTGCTTATAGCTGTCGCGTATGGAGCTGTTGAAGTATTTGACGGGTGTCGGAAGGTCTCCCGTGAAAATCTCGCTCATATCGTGATAAAGCGCATACACGGCTATTCTTTCGGCATCATAGCTTTTGCCGAAATACCTGTTTCCCGCAAGTGCAAGAGCGTGCGAAAGCATGGCACATTCGGCTGAATGTTCCGTGAGATTCTCGTTTCTCAGATTTCTCATAAGCCCCCAGCGGTTTATATATTTCATTCTCGAAGCGAGCGCAAAAAACGAATACTGTCCCACCTGTCAAAACCTCCCCCTTTTAAGTATCCATAATTATAGCACGGCAAAAGCGATAAATCAATACCTAAATATTATTATGCAAACTAAAATAATGTGTTAATTTAACGGTTTTGTTATTTACTTGAGAGTTTTTTTGGTGTATAATAATTTGAATTATAATGATTATAAGGAGAAGTATTACAAATGAAAAGAACACTCTCTGCCGTAATGGCACTGCTTGTAATAGGTTTTTCTCTTGTTTCCTGCAAAAACGAGCCCGAGGAAGGATACAAATCCGTCGAATCGCCCACTTGCGATTTTTCGTTTTCCTGCCCCGAAAGCTGGGATGTGACATACACCGAGGGTATGCTTTCGGTTATGGCTCCCTCGGATGCGGTTAAGGCAAATGTTACGGGTTTTAGCTTTTTTGACGAGGCGGCAAAGGACAAAACTCCCCTTGACTACTGGAATGAGGTATACAAGGTGCAGTTTGAAGAAACCTTCTCAACCATGAACGTTACAAAAACCGAAGAAACCACCCTGTCGGGTATTATTGCTCAACACGTATTTTATACGGTGGATCTGGGCAAGGACTCCTTCAACTGTCAGACGGTAATCTGCGTATACGGAAGCGAGGTTTTCACTCTCACTCTTACCTCGGGCGCACAAACCGAGGAAAACAAAGACGTATACACCGACTACTCAGAGGATTTTGAAAGAATTATAAGCTCCTTCAGAATCGGCTGATACAAACTGACACAAAAGAGGTAAATATAAATGTCAATAATTACAAAGCTTTTCGGCACAAGAAGCGAAAGAGAAGTTAAAAAGCTTATGCCGACAATCGAAAAAATAGAAGCACTTGATGAAAAGTTCTCATCCATGAGCGAGAAGGAATTGAGGGGCATGACAGGCGTTCTCAAGGAACGTCTTGCAAAGGGCGAGAGCCTTGACGACATTCTTCCCGAGGCGTTTGCAACGGTCAGGGAGGCATCCTTCCGCGTTCTCGGAATGAAGCACTTCAGAGTACAGCTCATAGGCGGTCTTATTATTCACCTTGGAAGAATTGCGGAAATGAAAACGGGTGAGGGTAAAACCCTTATGGCTACCCTTCCCGCATATCTCAACGCACTGACGGGCGAGGGCGTTCACATTGTAACGGTGAATGACTATCTTGCAAGACGTGACAGCGAGTGGATGGGCAAGGTATACAGCTACCTCGGACTTTCGGTAGGTCTTATTGTTCACGGTCTTACTCAGGCTGAAAGAAAAGAGGCGTATGCCGCAGACATCACCTACGGTACAAACAACGAATACGGCTTTGACTATCTGAGAGACAACATGGCGGTAAACAAGGCAAATCTTGTTCAGCGAGGCCACGCCTTTGCCATTGTCGACGAGGTTGACTCCATTCTCATAGACGAGGCAAGAACGCCCCTTATTATTTCAGGTCAGGGGGATGAATCGGGAGAAATGTACGCAAAGGCGGACAAATTTGCCCGCACTCTTACCTGCCACGTCATAAAGGAGCTTGACAACAAGGAGGACCAGGACACAATCTCGGGCGACTACATCGTTGACGAGAAGAAAAAGACGGTTGTTCTGACAGCCGAGGGCGTCAAGAAGGCTGAAAGCTATTTCGGTATCGAAAACCTTTCGGATGCCGACAACATCACCATTTCCAACCACATAAATCTTGCCATTCGCGCCCACGGAAGCATGAAGAACGATGTTGACTATGTTGTAAAAGACGGAGAGGTTCTCATTGTAGACTCCTTTACGGGAAGAATCATGCTCGGAAGAAGATTCTCAAACGGTCTTCATCAGGCAATCGAGGCAAAGGAAAACGTAAAAATAAAGAACGAATCCAAAACCCTTGCCACCATCACCTTCCAGAACTTCTTCAGACTCTACAAGAAGCTCTCGGGTATGACGGGTACGGCGCTCACCGAGGAAGAGGAATTCAGGGAAATTTACGCCCTTGACGTTGTGGAAATTCCCACCAACCGTCCCATGATAAGAAAGGACAGCCCCGACGTTGTTTACAAAACGGTAAGGGGAAAATACAGAGCCATTGTCAATCAGATAAAGGAATGTCACGAAAAGGGACAGCCGGTGCTTGTAGGTACGGTTTCCATTGAAAAGAGTGAGCTTCTTTCCGACATTCTCAAGAAGAACGGAATTCCCCATACGGTGCTCAACGCAAAGTACCACGAAAAGGAAGCCGAAATTGTAGCTCAGGCGGGAAAGCTCGGTGCCGTTACCATTTCCACCAACATGGCAGGCCGAGGCACAGACATCATGCTTGGCGGTAATGCAGAATACCTTGCAAAGAACGAAATGAAAAAATTGGGCTTTGAGCCTGAGCAGATAAGTGCGGCGACCAGCTACTTTGAAACAGACGACGAGGAAATTCTAAATCTCAGAAAGACTTACAGCGACCTTTATGCTTCCTTTAAGGCGGAAATTGCCCCCGAGGCAGAGAAGGTAGCCGAGGCAGGCGGTCTTTACATTCTCGGTACGGAAAGACACGAGAGCCGCCGTATAGACAATCAGCTCAGAGGCCGTGCGGGACGTCAGGGAGACCCCGGTGCTTCGAGATTTTT
Organism: Eubacteriales bacterium; assembly: GCA_045541355.1. GTDB lineage: Bacteria > Bacillota > Clostridia > Oscillospirales > CAG-382 > UMGS1387. The sequence goes on from JAZQIW010000093.1 coordinate 12,674, forward strand.
CCTTTCGCTTGAGGATGACCTGTTAAGGCTTTTCGGCAGCGAAAGAATAATCGGCATGGTTGACAAGCTCGGGCTTGACGAGGACACCCCCATTGATGCCTCCATTCTCTCTAACACCATCGAGGGTGCACAAAAGCGTCTTGAGGACATGAACTTCCAGCGACGCAAGAACGTGCTTATGTACGACGATGTTATGAACAAGCAGCGTGAAATCATCTACCGTCAGAGAACAGAGGTGCTTTCGGGCGACAACATAAAAGAAAAGATTGAGGCAATGATTGAGGACTATGTTGTAAGCGGCGCAGAGCCCTTCCTTGCGGGTGAAACCTTTGAGGAATGGAATCTCGAGGGTCTTCGCGGATACTTCTACGGCATTCTCACAGACGAGAAGGATTTCAGATATACAGACGACGAAATAAACAAAATAAGCGAGGACAAGATTATAAGCGAGCTTGTGGAGCGTGCAAAGAAGAGATACGCCGAAAAGGAAGAAATGTTCCCCGAGGGAGCACTTCGTGAAATTGAGAGAATCGTACTGCTTCGCAACGTTGACAAGCGTTGGGTTGACCACATTGATGCCATGGATGACCTTGAAGACGGCATAGGACTTCGCGCCTACGGTCAGAAGGACCCCGTCAACGAATACAGATTTGAATCGGCAAATATGTTTGACGAAATGATTGCAGGGGTCAAGGAGGAAACGGCAAAGACGCTTCTCACCATCGTTCCCGCAACAACAGTAAGACATTCCGAGCAGGTTCGTGAAATGAACGAGTCGAGAAAGTCGGCACCCATTTCAGCTCCCGCCCCCACATCGCGCGAGAATGTATACGGCAAGGCAGCAACACCCGAAAAGGCAAATGTGCCCTACGTTAAGCCCAAGAGCGCAAGCATCGGCAGAAATGACCCCTGTCCCTGCGGCAGCGGCAAAAAGTACAAGAAATGCTGCGGTGCAAATTCCGCCACAGACAGCGAGGCATAAGGCGGCATACCGCATTATGTCAAAGTGAATTTCGCAAAGGAGGAAAAACATGGGCTTTGGACTTATATTTCTCGGCTGGGCAACCCTTTTATGCTTTAAGGTTCTTCCCGTCGGCATCATCGGAGCTATTCTCATGCTCAAAGGGCTTTTGAAGCTTTCCTCCTACGGCGAAGCTTTTAAAAGGGCAGCAGGTGCCTGCTGTGCCCTGCTTATATACTTCACGGTATTCGGAGTTCTCTGGACACTTGACATTACGGGTGTTTTTCGGTTTACGGAGATAGCGGCACTTGTATTTGCAGACGAAATCATATACTACTCGATGCTGGTTATCTTTTCCATACTGCTTTACAGGGCGCTCGGAGACATCTCACGTACCGTCGGCTTTGACAAGGGAATTGCACGGGAAAAGAAATGCATATCCCTTGTGATAGTATTTGTGTGCTTTACCCTTTTAAGGGTGGCTCTCTCGCCTTTGGGACTTGATGCTTATATGAGGGCGGCGCTTGTTGTATTTGAGCTTGTCTGGCTCATTTACTCGGCAGTCTACATCTATTCCTGCTACATGATGATTGCAACGCAGGAAATAATTGACGATGAAATAAAGAAAATGCGTGAGTACGATGAAAAGTACTCCTTCAGAAAGCGCAAAAGATAAACTCGACACTTTCTTTTGAACGGAGGTTTATACATATGTTAAAACAGGGAATACTCGGAAAAGAGCAGGCTATTGTCAGCCACAGCAACAGCGCCGTTGCAATGGGCAGCGGAACTTTAGAGGTTTTCTCGACACCCGGCATGATTGCCCTTATGGAAAGTGCCGCGTGCTCAAGCCTCAAAGGACATCTTGAGCCGGGCAAAACAACCGTAGGTGTTTCGATTGATGCAAAGCACATCTCGGCAACGCCTCTCGGAATGACGGTATACTGCGAGAGCGAGCTTTGCGAGGTTGACGGCAAAAGGCTTGTTTTCAAAATCACAGCCTTTGACAAGTGCGGTGTTATCGGTACGGCAACTCATGAGAGAATGATTGTGGATGCCAAAAAGCTGCTTGAAAAGGCGGCGGCAAAGAAGGAAGTAAGAGCATGAGACGCAAAACAGACGGCAGTGCGGCTTTAACAGGTCAGCAAAAACGAAAAAAAATCCTGTTTACCGCATTAAAGGTTATCTTTATTTTACTCATACTTCTTGTTGCGGCGGCAATTATTGCAGGCTTTGTTTCCGACAGACTCATGTCGGACAATTCGGCAGAGGTGCATCAGATAGCGGAGATTTATCCCACGCTTACCCCCTTTCCCGCCGACTTTGATACAGACATTTCAACCCTTGAGGAATATATGTCCCTCGGCACCGGTGTAATGTATAAATTCCCAGAGGGGGACAGCTTTGACATTGACGACATTCCCGACGGGCAAAAGAGCAGCGAGCAAAAATTCTTTGCCGACTACTTTGATGTTCTCAAAAAAGGGGATTACAAACGCTACCCCTCTCTCTTTACGGAAAAGTACAAAAGAGACCCCGTCGGCTTTGAAAAGGATTTTGAAAGGCAGTTTCCTCCCCAGAAGGTTTACGACATTATCGCCGAGGAGCTTTACAAAACAAGCGGCGACGGCAAGGAATACACCTATGACGGAGAAAAATGCGACTTTTCCATATTCAGGGTAAGCTACCGAATTTATCGGAACGACGGTTATTTCAGACCTGATTTATATGATGAAAGTCTTGTGCGTCCTTTATATTTTGAGCTTGTAACCTTCAGCGACAGCGGCAAAACCTTCATCAAGAATCTCTACACCGAAACAAGTATAGCAAAATAATCCAAACAAACCCTCGGAGGTTATTTATGAGGCTTAATCTCGGTCTTATTTTTGCGGGGCTTATATTCTTTTTCAACCCCTCATTCAATCTTTTTGACATACTGCCCGATTTTATCGGCGCCTTGCTTATAATGCTCGGTCTTTCAAAAATGTATGTTTTTGATGCAAACCTTGAGGATGCAAGGCGAAACGCAAAGTTCCTTTTATGGATTTCGGTTCTGCGCCTTGTGCTCTGTGTGTGGACAGTTGGCGGACACCGCGACTATGTAATGCCCTTCACCTTCATAATCTGCGTTCTTGAGGCAATTTATATGCTGGGGCTTTTCAGAAACCTTTATCTCGGCATGGAATACACCCTCATGCGTTCTGACTGCGAGGGGAATGTTAAAAGGGTAAACGAAGCCTTCACCATGTCCTTCATTTTTGTGATTGTATCAAGGGCATTGGAATTTGCCCCCCACATAACAGACATATTAAAGCAGGATGCCGAGCTTGATTTATCCTCGGGTGCATCCTTCAAGATGCCTATGGCACAGATGAAGATGTACATTCTCGGCGCGTGTCTTATTTGCTCGCTCATTCTCGGCATTTTCTATGTTTTTATGACGGCAAGGGCATTCATCGGCGTTATAAGGGAAAAGAATTACAGCAATTTCCTTTCAAAAAAATATGAGGACTATCTTGTTCTTGATTGGGAAAAGCACGTTTATTCAAGGCTTTCCCTCTCATATTTCCTTTTGACCCTCTCGCCGCTGTTTCTTATTGATTTCTACATCGACGGCATAAACATCATCCCCACGCCCCTTGCGGCTCTTCTTGCTTTTTCCGCCTTTGTAACGGTAAAGCACATAACCGGTCAAAAAGCAAACGCCCGCATTTTTATTCCTGCCCTTGTGTCAAGTGTTCTAAGCTACCTTTACATGACAAGGGTGCAGCTTGGCATAAACCACCTGTGCTTCCCCCTCAGCTACAACAAGCTGTCCTTCCCCCTTCTTGCAGACAAGAGCTCTGTAATATATGCGGCATTTTTTGCCATTGCTGAAGCAATTCTTATATACGGAATTTTCCTGCAATGTCTTAATGCAAAGCGTGAGCTTTTTGATGCAGAAAAAAGGCGGGGTGCTCTGGGGCTTATGAGGTTTACGAAAATACCTGTCCTTCTCTTATGTCTCTGCTCTGCTGCTCTTAAAATACTCACAACCTTCAAGGGTTATCTTTCACACGACAAGGGCGTTCTTGACTATATAAAGAACAAGGCATTTATCCTCAACGAGCAAAACTACAAGACATTTATGGAAAACCCACTTATTGTGAGATATGAAAAAGTCACCTCAGCCTGCTTTATACTTGCTGCCGTGACGGTGGTGCTTGCACTCTCTGTTTCGGTATTGCTCATTCGTACAAGGAGCGTTTCCGAAGGAGAACAGAAATAAAGGAAGAAATTTATGGAAATAAAGGTATTCGGCGTAGGCGACATTCTCAACATGAAGAAAAACCACGCCTGTGACAAAAACGCAAAGCAGATGCTTGTACTCATGTCGGGCAGCGATGTCAAGGTCAAGTGCATGCACTGTGAAAGAGAAATGATTATTGCTCGGGTAAAGCTCGAGAAAAGTATAAAAAACATAACCCGAAAGGAACAATAACACAGCATGTTTGAAAATCTACTTGAAGCGGAAAAGCATTTTGAAGAAATAAATGAGATGCTCATGGATCCTGCCGTTATCTCGGACACGGAAAAGTACAAGAATCTCATGAAGGAGCACAAGAATCTCTCCCCCATCATCGACAAGTACAGGGAATACAAGACTGTACAGAACAATCTTGAGGGTGCAAAGCTGCTCATTGACGAAAGCGGAAACGACCCCGAAATGAGGGAAATGGCAGAGGAAGAATACAAGGAATGTAAGGCGGCAATCGAAAGCATTACCGAGGAATTGAAAATTCTCCTTCTTCCCAAAGACGAGGACGACGACAAGAACGTCATTATCGAAATACGTGCAGGCACCGGCGGCGAGGAGGCAGCTCTCTTTGCCCACAGCATTTACAGAATGTACTCCATGTATTCCGACCGCAAGGGCTACAAAATTGACGTTATGAACATCAACGAAACAGAGCTTGGCGGCATAAAGGAAATATCCTTTATGGTAGAGGGTGCGGGTGCCTTCTCAAGATTCAAGTTTGAAAGCGGTGTTCACCGAGTTCAGCGTGTTCCCGAAACAGAAACTCAGGGACGTGTTCACACCTCGGCAATTACGGTTGCGGTTCTTCCCGAGGCGGAGGAGGTTGAAATCGACATAAACCCCAACGACCTTGAAATCGACACCTACCGAAGCGGCGGTGCGGGAGGTCAGCACGGAAACAAAACCGACTCGGCTATCCGTATCACACACAAGCCGACAGGCGTTGTTGTTGAATGTCAAGACGAAAGAAGTCAGTTCAAAAACCGCGACAAGGCAATGAAAATGCTCAGAACAAAGCTTCTTGACGCCGAAAGAGAAAAGCAGAGAGCCGCCATTTCCTCCGAGAGAAAGAGTCAGGTAGGAAGCGGCGACCGAAGCGAAAGAATCAGAACCTACAACTATCCCCAGAGCCGTCTTACCGACCACCGAATCGGTCTTACGCTTTACAGTCTTGAGCAGATTCTCGACGGAGACCTTGACGGTGTAATCGACGCTCTTATTACCGCCGACAGAGCAGAAAAGCTCCAGAACAGCCAGTTTAACTGATATGATACTTAACGAAACAAAAATCTTCAAAGTAAAAAGTGATCTTTCGGGACCGAGAGATATGGAATATTTGGCGTTCGCCGCTGAAATACTAAGAAAAGGCGGTCTTGTTGCCTTTCCCACCGAAACGGTATACGGTCTTGGTGCCAATGCCCTTGACGTGGAGGCAGTAAAGTCAATATTTACGGCAAAGGGCAGAGCCCAGGACAATCCTCTTATTGTTCATGTTTCCTCAAAAGATGACATAAACAAATATGCCGTCGCCGAAAACAACAAAAATGCCGACATTCTCTTGTCTCAGATGCCCTCGCCTCTGACGGTTATTCTCCCAAAGCGGGAAATTATCCCTCTCAGCGTTACGGCAGGACTCGACAGCGTTGCAATGAGGGTTCCCGACAACCTGATTGCAAGACGGCTCATTGAGCTTTCAGGTGTTCCCGTTTCGGCTCCCAGTGCCAATCTTTCGGGAAAGCCCAGCCCCACAAGGGCTTCTCATGTCATAAGCGACATGACGGGAAAGGCAGACGTTATCATTGACGGCGGAGACTGCAGGGTAGGACTTGAATCGACGGTGGTTACCCTTTGCAAGGAAACACCGATGCTTCTGCGACCGGGCGGCTTTACCTATGAGAGGTTATGCTCTCTTCTCGGCAGGGTTGACATTTCAAGTGCCGTGCTTGAGCAGCTTAAAGAAGGGCAGACAGCAGAGTCTCCCGGCATGAAGTACAAGCACTATGCCCCCGAAACAAGGGTTATACTCATAAAGGGAAAAGCAGAAAACGTAAGGGCATTTATGTGCCAAAAGCACTGTGACGAAAACTGCGGGGTTATCTGCTTTGACGAGGACATTGACGAAAGAGACGAGAGGGTAATTCTTGTGGGAAGCCGCAAGGACAACTCCCTTTATGCCGAAAGAATGTTTGATGCCTTAAGGCAAAGCGACAATATAGGCAAAATAGATGTTGTATACGCCGTACTTCCCGAGGACACGAGTGGCATTTCTCTTGCCATTTACAACAGGATGCTGAGGGCTGCGGCATTTACGGTAATAGAAGTATAGGAATTTTACGAAAGGGCGGTGTCGTATGTGCTGACGGTAGGTCTTACGGGACAAAGCGGCGCAGGCAAGGGTGAATTTGCCAAAATATTTTCCGAACGGGAAAAGGTTTTTTGCCTTGACACCGATATTGTGGCAAGAAGGGTTGTCGAAAAGGGCTCGGAATGTCTGTGTGAGCTATGTTCATTTTTCGGAGAGGATATCCTGAAGAATGACGGCAGTCTTGACAGGCAACGGCTTGCGTCAATTGCCTTTACAAACCCTGAAAAGCACAAGGCTCTTAACACCATTACCCACAAATACATAATGTGCGAGATTGAAAGCTGGCTAAGCTGTGTCAGAAACAGCGGTGCAGCCGTTGCCGTAATTGATGCTCCGCTTCTCTTTGAAAGCGGTGCAGACCGTCTTTGCGACATAACGGTGGCAGTTATTGCGCCCTACGACACAAGGCTCTCGAGAATTCTTATTCGTGACGGCATTGATGAGAAGGCTGCAAGAACCCGTCTTGATGCCCGGCCGGATGACCGTTTTTTCACAAGCAGATGCGATTATGTGATTGAAAACAACGGGGATTTGGAGTCCTTCCGCGAAAAAGCAACAAGAGTTATTGATACAATACTCGCTCAAAAATAAAGAAAGGCGTTTTTTCAAAACAGTACCATGAAAAAAACTCTTACCATTATAGCCATTCTCATATCCTCGGCACTTATTGCCCTGTTCTGGGTGAGAATTGACGATTTTCTTTCAAAAAAGGCACATCCTCTTGAGTATATGGAGGTTGTGGAAAAATACTCGGATGAATATTCCGTTCCCAAAGAGCTTATCTTTGCCGTAATTAAGGCTGAAAGCGATTTCAAGAGCGATGCCGTTTCAGGTAAAGGCGCAATAGGTCTTATGCAGCTTATGCCCGAAACATATGCCTGGCTTTGTGAGAAAAGCGGCGATGTCAACACCGACAGCAATTTTCTATACACCCCCGAGGTAAACATCCGCTACGGAACATATTATCTTGATATGCTGTACAGCGAATTCGGCTCATGGGAAAATGCCCTTGCGGCATACAATGCAGGGCCCACAAATGTCAGAAAGTGGCTCAAAGACCCGTCTCTTTCCGAAAACGGCGCGCTTTCTGACATTCCCTTCGGCGAAACACGCGACTACATTGAGCGCGTATTCAAGGCACGGGACAAATACAAAGAGCTTTATTTTATTGAAGAATAAACTAAACACACTATATATTTTTAAGGAGAGATTACCATGGCAACAAAGAAAAAGGAAGCAGCTCCCGAAAAGACAAAGGGCGAGCTTTTAAAGGAAAGCTTATGCATGAATAAAAAGTATGCATATGAAATCATGACACAAGAGCAGATAAAGGAATGCTACGAATACTGCGAGGGCTACAAGGACTTTATCGACAAGGCAAAGACGGAAAGAGAATCCGTAACCTATGCCGTCGAATATCTTGAAAAGAACGGCTTTAAGCCCTTTGAATTCGGTAAAAAATACAAGAAGGGCGACAAGTTCTATTACAACAACAGAGGCAAGGCAATCTACATTGTCGTTGTCGGTAAAAAGAGCTTTGAAGAGGGTGTTCACATAGCAGCGGCTCATGTTGATTCCTCAAGAATCGACCTCAAGCAGAATCCCCTCTATGAAGACAACAACCTTGCTTTCTTTAAGACACATTACTACGGCGGTATCAAGAAGTATCAGTGGGTTACTCTGCCCCTTGCGCTTCACGGCGTTATTATGAAGGCTGACGGCGAAAAGGTTGAGGTTTGTATAGGTGAGGATGATAACGATCCCATTTTCTACATCACAGACCTTCTTCCCCACCTCGGAAGAGATCAGGCGGGCAAGCCCCTTTATTCGGCTTTCACGGGCGAGGACCTCAACATCCTCTGCGGCAGCCGCCCCTTTGATGATGAAAAGGTTGGCGAAAAAATCAAGCTCAACGTGCTTGCACTTCTTAATGAAAAGTACGGTATTACAGAGGCAGACTTCCTCTCCAGCGAGCTTACCCTCGTTCCTGCTTCAAAGGCAAGAGACGTGGGCTTTGACAGAAGCCTTATCGGTGCATACGGCCACGATGACAGAGTTTGTGCATATCCTATCCTCACAGCTATTGTTGATACGGCAGGCCTTAACGAGCATACCTCCGTTACTATCTTTGCAGATAAGGAAGAAACAGGCTCGGATACAAATACGGGTATGAAGTCCTTTGCTTTTGAAGATATGCTTAAGGATATGTGTATAAATGCAGGTCAGAACCCCAGAAAGATGTTTGCTAACTCTAAGTGTCTCTCTGCTGACGTTAATGCCGGCTTTGACCCCAATTTCGCAGGCGTTTATGAGGCAAGAAACTCTGCCTTCATTAATAAGGGCGTTTGCGTAACAAAGTTCACGGGCGGCGGCGGTAAGAGCGGTACAAACGATGCTCATGCCGAATACGTAGGCTACGTCAGAAACCTTCTTGATAAGGCAGGCGTTATCTGGCAGATGGGTGAGCTTGGTAAGGTTGACCAGGGCGGCGGCGGTACTGTCGCTTTGATTCTCGCAAAGCTTAATATTGATGTTATAGATGTCGGTGTTCCCGTTCTCTCTATGCACGCACCCGTTGAAGTGGTTGCAAAAACCGATGTCTGGTCGGCCTATAACGCCTTCGTTGCTTTCTTTAAAAACTAGCGGGGAGCTTAGTTACAAACAACCGAATTTTTCCGCTTTTTCTTTAGAAAAAGAAAAAGCTTGGCAAAAAGAAACCGTAAAAGGAACATTTCTTTTTGGGTTTGAACAACACGTTATATGCTCGATTAAAACGTCGCTTGACCGCCATAAATCCAAGCGGTCAACCGATACAAACCCCAAATTAGCACCCACCCAAAAGGGAGGGTGTTAAGCCCCCACGGCGAAAGAGGGAGAATCAGCGGAGCGTCGGGGAGAAGTAACATAAAGTTACACTTGTCCCTGATTTTGACGAACCGATGATAAAACTCCTAAAACCGTGAGTGTCAAAATCAGCAAATTAAAAGTACAAATAGTCCCCGACCGAGCCACTCCCTCTTTTTGAGTGGAGCGCTTTGGTTACTTTGTCGCGGGACAAAGTAACGGAAAACGCGGCTCGCAAGCCGCGGAACTTCCTGCCGGATAAAAGTGTAACTTAAAAAGTAGCGAAACTCCTGTCAGATAAAAACGTAACTAAAAGAGTAACTAAAGTAAACGGAGTACCAAAATGAATATTAAAGAATTAAAAACAGCCATAGCAGACGGACAATATGATAAAGCCTTCAAAGAGCTTTACGGCGCTGACTGCGATATAGAAAAGGTAAAGGCACGATATCTTTCCTGTGCCGACGGCTTCGAAACAACCTACGGGAATAAAGCTTGCGGTGACGTGCGCCTTTTCTCGGTTGCAGGCAGAAGTGAAATTTCCGGAAATCATACCGACCATAACCACGGCAGAGTTCTTGCCGCTTCAATCAGCCTTGATATCATTTCGGTTGCCGCCTCTACGGAGGATGCTTTCATTTGCATAAAGTCCGAGGGCTTTCCCGAGGATGTTGTGTCACTCTCGGATGTTGAGGATGTAAAGCAAGATGAAAAGTATAAGGCAAGCGCAATTATACGCGGTATGTGTGACGGCTTTAAGAAAAACGGTCTGAATGTCGGCGGATACTATGCTTATACCACCTCAAGCGTTCTCAAAGGCTCGGGACTCTCCTCCTCTGCCGCATTTGAGGATATGGTGGGCAATATGCTTTCCCACTTCTATAACGGCGGAAGCGTAGATAACGTTGAAATAGCAAAGATTGCACAGTATGCCGAAAATGTACACTTTGGCAAGCCCTGCGGCCTTATGGATCAGATGGCATGTGCCGTGGGCGGCTTTATTGCCATAGATTTTGAGGATGCCAAAAATCCGAAGGTTGAAAGACTTCCCTTTGAGCTTTCGTCTCACGGTCTCTCGCTCTGCATCGTTGATACGGGCGGAAATCATGCAGACCTCAATGAGGACTACGCCTCCGTTCCCGGCGACATGAAGAGGGTGGCGGAATTTCTCGGCGTGTCTTTCCTGAGAGAAACAACAAAAGAGATTCTTCTTTCAAGGGTGTCGGAAATAAGACGTGAGCTTGGCGACAAATGCCTTATGCGTGCCATGCATTTCTTTAACGAAAACGAAAGAGTTGTCATGCAGAAAACTGCGCTGAAAGAAGGAAATCTCGGTGCATTTCTTGACGGTGTGAGAAGCTCCGGTCTCTCCTCCTTCACAATGCTTCAGAACGTATATACAACAAAAAACGTGGATGAACAGGGACTTTCCCTTGCCCTTGCCCTTTCGGCAGAGGTGCTCAAGGATAAGAAAAACGCCGCATGGCGTGTTCATGGCGGCGGCTTTGCAGGCACTGTTCAGTGCTATGTTCCTACCGATGCCGTCAATGAATACAAGCGCACCCTTGAGGGCGTATTCGGCAAGGACTCGGTTTATGTTCTTAACGTAAGAAAATACGGCGCTGTCTGCCTTGACAGGCTTATGTAATATGGGAAAGATAAAATATCTGCTTTTGCTTATTCTGAACACATTTATTGCCGCTTCGGTATACATTTTTGCCCTTAAGGCACACTTTTTCCCGATTATGGCAATTTATCAGATTATTGCAATATTCTCCGTGTGTCTGTATGTTTTCCTGTTTTACAGACACAACAACGAAATAGGCAAGGCACGTCTTTCGGGAAAAGAGCCCGACAGTGAGCAATACAATAAAAGAAAAAGGGTGATTAAGCTGGTGGTTGCCTGCCTTTTCCCTTTTGTTCTCGTAGTTCTCTGCGACTATATTTATCTTATTTTGCTTGCCGACAATCCCCTTTTTCAATCACTCACAAACTATTTAAAGTAAGGTAAAGGCACAAATGTTTAAAGCAATTCCGCTTTTCTCGGGTTCATCGGGAAATTGCGTATACGTAAAACACAAAAACGAGGAAATTCTCATTGATGCCGGAGTTTCCTACAAAAAAATCTGCGCCTCTCTCAATGCCATAGGAACAGACATATCAAATATAAAGGCTGTTCTTATCACTCATGAGCACGTTGACCACGTTCAAGGACTCAGGGTGCTCTCAAAGCACACGGATATTCCGATATTCATAAATGAAGAGTCGGCAATTTGCTTTGACGAGCCCTTTGACGAGCTTTTCTGCGGCAACGCAAGAATAAAAAACGCGGGTGACAGCATAACCTTTGACAGCTTTGAAGCGTCGGTTTTCTCTACCCCCCACGACTCCCACGGAAGTGTAGGCTATCATCTTACCCTGTCCGACGGCAGCCGTTTTGCCCTTGCCACCGACATAGGAGAGATAACATCCGAAATATCGGCGCATCTTCTGGGCTGCAAGAGCATTATTCTCGAATCAAACCATGATATCAGGATGCTGAAGGAAGGTCCGTATCCCTTTATTCTCAAAAAGAGAATACTCTCGGACAGAGGACATCTCTCGAATGACGCCTGTGCAGAATTTGTCCCAAGGCTTGTGGACATGGGGGCAGAAAAAATAATTCTTGCCCATCTCTCGGCAGAAAACAACACCCCCGAGCTTGCTTACAAGACCTCGGCAGAGGCTCTTGCCGAGGCAGGCTTTACTCCCAATGACGTAAAGCTTACGGTTGCCATGCGCTCAATTATCTGAAAAGAGGTAACATTTTATGGATACAAAGATTATTGTGGTAAGGCATGCTCAGGGTGAAGGAAATCTCAAGGGAGAATTTCACGGTCAACACCCGTCTGATCTTACCGAGCTTGGAATACTTCAGGCAAAGGAAAGTGCAGAATTCTTAAAGGACACAAAAATTGATGTCTGCTATGCAAGCGACATTCCCAGAGCTTACAGCACGGCTAAAATCATCGCCGAGCCCCATGGCATTGAGGTAATAAAGGAAGAAGGGCTTCGCGAAATCTGCGGCGGTGTGTGGGAAACCATGAAGTTTGATGACATTATGGTAAAATACCCCAATGAGTACAAAATATGGAAAGAGGACCTCGGCAACTGCACCTGTCCCGGAGGCGAAAGCGTACGACATCTGCAGAAGAGAGTGAAAGCCTGCTTTGAACGGCTGATAAGGCAAAATGCAGGTAAAACCATACTTATCGGCACGCACGCAACCCCCGTAAGGGTAATGGCGTGCATCTGGAACGGTCTTGACATAACACAGCTGCCCTCTCTTAAGTGGGTACCCAATGCATCTGTTACCATTGTCAATTATGATTCACAGACTCTTGAATTTGAGGTTGAAGGGTATGCCCTGCACGATCATCTTTTAAAGAAAAACCTTGTGACAGAGCTTCCGAAAAACATATAGTAAAGCAACATCCCTTGCCAAAGCAAGGGATGTTGCAGTCTGATGAAAAAAGTACATTTGTCACATTTCAGGAAAACCCCCGGCGAGGGTTTTCCTCTTTTTTGCCCTTTGAGGGCAAAAAATTCACCTTTCCTGCGCTTCTGTGAGCACAGGGATTTCGCTGTCTGCGGACAGCGACCAAAGGCTTCTCGCCTTTGGAAACCCGGTCGCTTTCTTAGAAGAAAGCAACGCAAAGAATTTTGTAATGAGCTTTGCGACAAGCTAAAACATCCCTTGCCAAAGCAAGGGATGTTTAATACTGTTTGGGAACAACCTGCAATTACTCCGACATTGAATTTGCAAATTCCTCTGCCTTCTGCAAAATGTCGCGGTCATGCTTGAAGTTTAAAGTGTTGAATGCCTCCTCGAAGGAAAGCAGTCTGTATTCCGAAATCTCACGGATATTCATCTGTATGTCCTCACACTCAAATCGGGCAAGAAAATACACCGCCTTTTTCCGTATAAAACCATTTATAAGATAATTATAGGACTCACGGAAGCCGTCTATAAGACTTGTGGTAACGCCCGTCTCCTCATAAACCTCTCTGAGCGCCGTGTCCTTCTCGCTTTCTCCCATTTCAATGTGTCCCTTGGGAAAGCCGATGTGACCTGAAATGTTGGTGATGAGAATATACTTTCTCTCTCCGTCCTTCTCGGTGAACATTACCGCGCCGCAGCTCTTTTCGTAATAGCAAACATACTTATATCTGTCGGCAGGAAGATATTTACCCAAGAGAGATACAAGTCTCGGCTCGTAAATAACCGTTCTTTCGGGCGCTACAACCCACACGTCCTCCTCGGTCTGCTCTCTGTCCTTTGCAACACAGACAACCTGTCCGCGAAAGGAGGTAAGGGTTTCATTCACCCCTATTACAAATACCTTTCTCTCCTGACCTGCAAGGCTCGCCTTGCCCACATTAAGCAAACCCGCACGGCGTTTTCCGTCATAGAGAAAGTAAGTTCCCGTTACGGTTACGTCATACACGCCGCCAAGAACATTCTTGGTGCTTTTTGTGGCGTTAAATTCGTTAAAGCTCATGAAAATCATTCCTTTTTTCCCTATCCTTCAAGGGAAAACAATTAAAGTCAGTTATCAATGATAACTTTTGTCGAATACAGTATACCACATTGGGGCTGTTTCTGCAATACTCTTTTTTCTTTTTTTTATTTAATTTTACAACATTTGTACAATTTTCCTAAATTTGGAGAATAAAAAAGATGCACCAAACCAACAATAAGTAAAATATGTGGCAACTGCTTATTGCAATAAAGAAAAATATGTGTTATAATTTCTATGTATACATATGGGAAGGTGGTGCCGCCAATGAATTTTTTACTCATAACTCTTGCGGTACTGCTGTCTCTGTCGCTTATCATTCTTTTTATGCTTTTCTCTCCTTTATCGGTGAGAATTGTTTCAAAGGACAGTCTCAGTGTTTATGCAGGGCTTTCCTTTATCAGAATAAAGCTTCATCCAAAAAAGCAGAAAAAGCAAAGCAGAAAGAAAAAGCCTTCGGCTGTTAAAGACCAAACGGCAAAGCAGTCGGAAAAAGAAAAAAAGGCTGAAAAATCCGACAGAAAAGAGCCTTACGGAAAGCATCTTTCGGAAAGTGCTTTTTCAAAGGGCAAAAGCGAAAAATCAAGTGTTTCCGACACCCTTGACTTTATAAATGAAATCCTCGGCAATGCCGCAGAGCTTATCGGCAAAAAGGCAAGCATCACCCTGCGCTCGCTTGTTGTCACCGTTTCAAGACCCGAGGCGGCAGACACGGCGGTGCAATTCGGCATTTGCTGCGGAATCGTATCCTCGATTCTTGCCCTTACCGACATTTTTTACAAGGCAAAAATAAGCTCCGAAAACGTAAGGGTTGTGCCGGATTTTGTCACGGGTAAAAGCTCTGTTATGGCGGATATTACCATATCTGCAAGCGTATTATCAATACTTATCTGTATTTTAAAAGCATATCTATACAAAACATCCTCCCGAAAGGACGGTAGAAAAAATGACAAATAACCAAAACATTGCCCAGACCATAAAGGAAGCTCTTTCCGAGGTGCGTTCCATGGCTGATTCTCAGACCATAATCGGTGAGCCCATAAAGGTGGGAGAAACAACGCTTATTCCCGTCTCCAAGGTTTCAATCGGCGTGGGAGTCGGCGGCGGAACATACGGAAAAGATGTTTCAAACGGTGCGGGAGGCGGCGGTACGGGACTTACGGTTTCCCCGGTTGCTTTCATTGTTATCGACAAGCTCGGTCAGGCAAGCCTTCTCAACATAGGCTCGGAAGCGGCAGGCTCTCACAAGATTGCAGGCACGGTTGACGACATAGACAAGGCACTTGACAATGTCCCCGAAATCATATCCAAGGTAAAGGGAATCTTTGGCAAAAAGCATGACGGTGCCGAAACGGCAGAAAATACAGATGAAGAAAAGTAACTCGCAAAGAGGTGCAGATTTTAAGACACTTTTGTGGATAGCTTCGGTTTGCAAGGGACAGCTTTCGCTGATGGTGTCAGTTATTGTTCTCGGCGGCTTTCTTGCCTGCTTTGCAACGGTAATTGCCATTATTTCAAAGTGGATTCTTGACAGCGCACAGCAGGGCGATTCACGGCGTTTTATCATCTTCTGCACGATGCTTATTGTAATTGCCGCCCTTCAGGTGCTTGTCGGCATTTTGTCAAGATATCTTACCGAAAAGCTCCACGCAAGGCTTGACATCGCCTTCAAGAAAAAGGTGTTCGGCACAATTGTATCAAAAAGCTATTCCGACATAAAGAACTATCATTCGGGTGAGCTTGTAAACAGGCTTACGGCAGACGTTTCGGTAATAACGGATGCTGCCACAAATCTTCCCGTAACCGTTGCATCAACCGCGGTGAGAATTGTATGCGCTTTTGGCGCGCTTGTGCTGCTTCAGCCATACTTTGCCTTTCTGTTTCTCGCAGGCGGTCTTATCATTTACGTGATAACGGCAATGCTCAGGAAAAGGGTAAAGGGTTTACACAAAAGGATGCAGAAAAAAGAAGGAAAGGTTCGTTCCTTCTGGCAGGAAATTTCCGAAAACCTGCTTGTTATAAAATCCTTTGGCGGCGAAGAAATGACGGTAGAAAAATCCCGCGCGCTCATGTCCGACCACTACGTTGTCAGAATGAAGAAGGCTCTGCTCGGTGCTTTCTCGGCAGGTGCAAGCCAGACGGTTATGCGTGCAGGATACATATTTGCTCTCTGCTACTGTGCATATAAGCTTTTGCTTCGTCAGATGTCCTTCGGCACGCTTACTGCCATTACAGCCCTTGTAAATCAGGTTCAGACGCCCTTCTCAAGTCTTTCGGGTGTTATGCCGAGATACTATGCGGCACTCTCCTCTGCCGAAAGGCTTCTTGAGCTTGAAGAGCTTTGCGACGAGAAGGAAAGCGGAGATGTCGGGGATATCGGCTATGACAAATTCACAAAAATATCGGCTGAAAATCTCGTTTTCAGCTATGACAAGAACAAAATAATCGACGGTCTTTGCTTTGAGATTGAAAAGGGCGACTTTGTCTCGGTTATGGGCCGTTCGGGCATAGGAAAGAGCACGGTTTTCAAGCTTCTGCTTGCCATTTACGAAACAGGCGGAAGCATAGACTTTGTTTTTGACGGCAAAAGAGTGGCGGCTTGTCCTGCCACAAGAAGTCTTTTTGCATATGTTCCGCAGGGGAATCTTCTCTTTTCGGGAACAATACGCGAAAATCTGTTATTCCTTACAGGCGAAAGGAGCGAGGAGGAAATCGCCTTTGCTCTGAAGGTTGCCTGTGCCGACGAATTTATAGACAGTCTTCCCGACGGGCTTGAAACCCAGATGGGCGAAAACGGCGTCGGTATATCCGAGGGACAGGCGCAGAGGCTTGCGGTGGCAAGAGCCATTCTCAGCTCCCGCCCCATTCTGCTGTTTGACGAGGCGACAAGTGCCCTTGACGAGCAGACGGAAAAGCAAATGCTTGACAACATAAAATCACTTACCGACAAGACCTGCATCATGGTTACCCACAAGAATGCGGCTCTTGAAATCTGCAACAAGAACATTGTTCTGAAATAATAGTTTTAAAGGGAAGCCCGAGGGCTTCCCTTTATTCATCCTTAACCCACCGGCGAAAAAATGTCCCCGGGGTACGAGCAGAGAGGACATCTTTCGGGGGGTGTATTTCCCCGAATATCATAACCGCATATGCTGCAGTGCCACAGGGTGTCGGGGCCTGTGTTATAATTGCCGTTGCTTCTGAGTCTCTCGCTCTCACGTCTCAGCTCCTGTGCGTGGGCATTTTTAACCGACGAGACAAGGCGCATTTTTTCGGCAATCTCATAAAAGCCTTCATCATCCGCGACAGACGCCATCTCCTCATAAACGTCGCCCGATAGTCTATCCTTTCCTTCTGTCAGAGATGCAAGGTTTTCAAGGGTATCTCCAAGCTCATCAAGATACCCGAGCCACAGCTCTGCGTGTCTCTTGTCATTATCCTGCTGCTCTCTGAGGCTGCGTGAGGCTGATATGTTTCCGTCTGTGTCTGCAAGGTCGGAATATATGCTTCCTCTTGTGAAGGCTTCCGACTCCTCCATAAATGCCCTTCTTAAATTCTGCTCTGTCTTTGTGCCGTAAAGGGCGCTTGTCGAGGACTGTATATTACCCGTATTGTTCATGGCTTTCTTCCCTTTCTGTATATTGCGGCTTGCTTTGCCTCATTTTCAATATATGTCACCATCCCGCACCGTGACCTTGACAACGTCGTTCATCTCATCAAAAAACACACCAAAAGACAGCAAAAGACGTAAAAATGTTCTTGCAATACGTGTTCTTTTATGATATAATATGATGATTAAAAATATATATGGGTTTTTGCCCCCTGAGAGGTGAAGTTGTGGAAATAATCAGCCTTGACAGAAAAGAGTACGACTATTATCCCCTGCATTATCACTACAAAACAAATGAGTACTATTCAGTAAGCCACAAAAGTGAAAAGGAAGCTTTCGGGGTAAGCTTTGAAAGAAAACGTCTTGAGTCCGAGCTTGTCTTTGACAACACCGACACACTGTTTCAGGAATACTGGAACAATCCGCGTGCCTTTGGCGTAAAAGACGACGACGGAAGCATTATTGCTTTTCTCGAGTTTGACACCGAGGAGTGGAACAACCGTCTTATCATGACACAGCTTCTTGTAAAAGAGGAGTGTCGGGGCAAGGGTGTGGGACGGCTTCTCATGGACTTTGTAAAGGACTTTGCAAGGCGTGAGGACTATCGGGTAATTACCCTTGAAACCCAGAACACAAATGTTCCCGCAATCGACTTTTACCTCAAATGCGGTTTCGTTTTCTGCGGGACAAACATTTTCTTCTATTCCAACGACGACATAGGAGAAAACGAGGTTATGCTGGAAATGGCATTTCTTCTCGACTGAAAAGATAATCGGATACAATATTTTGAACAGATATACGTGTGAAAGGAAACAGATATGGAAAAGCTTATTAAGTTATCACAGGTAATTTTCCCCGACCTTGACGACGGGGACACAATAGAATCCCTTGAACAGCTCTTTCCCGAAAGAGGCCTCAAAGAGGGTGCAAAGGTTACAAGAATGGCACCCAGCCCCACAGGCTCCATGCACATAGGCAACCTTTACGGTGCTCTTGCGGATGAGAGAATTGCACATACGGCGACCGACGACGGTGTTTTTATTCTGAGAATTGAAGACACCGACGACAAGAGAGAGGTTCCGGGTGCCGTTGATTTAATCATCAAGTATCTCGGTGCCTTCGGCATTGAGTTTGACGAGGGCGCAACATCGGAGGGTGACTCGGGTGCATACGGCCCGTACAGACAGAGAAGCAGAGCAAAGATCTATCATATCGTTGCAAGAAAGCTTATCCTTGACGGCAGAGCATACCCCTGCTTCTGCACGGAAGAGGAGCTTGCACAGATTCATGCTTCTCAGGAAGAAAACAAGGAAAACTTCGGTTACTACGGCAAGTGGGCAAAGTACAGAGATTTTGACATAGATGAGGCTATTGCCAAAATTGAGGCAGGCGAAAGCTATGTTTTGAGATTCAAGAGCCTGGGCGACCCCTCAAAGAAGGTTGACTTCAAGGACCAGATAAAAGGCAAGCTCTCCTTCCCCGAAAACGATCAGGACTTTGTTCTTCTCAAGTCCGACGGCATTCCCACATACCATTTTGCTCACGTTGTTGACGACCATTTTATGAGAACAACAGACGTAGTGAGAGGCGAGGAATGGTTGTCCACCCTTCCCTGGCACGTAGAGCTTTGGCGTGCCTGCGGCTTCAAGATGCCCCGATTCTGTCATACGGCTCAGGTTATGAAGCTTGACGAGGAAACAGGCACAAAGAGAAAGATGAGTAAGAGAAAAGACCCCGAATGTACTCTCGGCTTCTACTTTGAAAAGGGTTATCCCGCAAAGAGCACCATCGAATATCTTATGACGCTTCTCAACTCCAACTACGAGCAGTGGAGAAGTGCAAACAAGGAAGCAAGCTACAAGGAATTTCCTTTCAAGGCTTCAAACATGGGCAACTCCGGCGCAATGTTTGACCTTGCAAAGTTCAACGACGTATCAAAAAACATCATCTCGCAGATGACTGCCGATGAAGTATATGAAGGCGTATCAAACTGGGCAAAGGAAAACGATGAGGACTTCTACAAGATTCTCTCGAATGACCCCGAATACGCAAAGGCGTACTTTGCAATCGGCAGAGGCGGCAAGAAACCGAGAAAAGACTTTGCCTGCTGGAGCGAAGTCAAGGACTTTGTTTCCTACTACTACGATGACCTCTTTAAGATAGAGGAGGCGTTCCCCGAAAATGTTTCGGCAGAGGACAAGAAGGCAATCCTCAAGGATTATGCAGAAATCTACTCGGCAGATGACGACAACAATGCATGGTTTGAAAAGATAAAGGAAATCTGCGAAAAGTACGGCTACACTTCCGACATGAAGGCTTACAAGGAAAACCCCGAAAGCTTCAAGGGCAGCATTACGGATGTAAGTAATGTAATAAGAGTTGCAGTTACAGGCAGGAACAACTCGCCTGACCTTTGCACTGTTATGAAGGTGCTTGGTGCAGAGAGAGTAGCAAAGAGAATTTTGGCTGCGGCTGAATAATTTAAGGAGAAACAAAAATGTCAGAAGAAAACATCAGCTCTAATTTTATACACAAGATAATTGACGAGGATATCGAAAACGGACTTGAGGCGAGAATACACACACGTTTTCCTCCCGAGCCCAACGGCTAACTTCACATCGGGCACACAAAGGCTATCTGGATTAACACAAGCACGGCAAGAAAATACGGCGGTCTTTTCAATCTCCGTTTTGACGATACAAACCCCGCAAAAGAGGGTGACGAGTACGTAAACGCAATCAAGGAGGATTTGAGCTGGCTTGGTATTGAGCCTTACAAAATCTGCTTTGGCTCAGACTACTTTGACGAGTGCTACGAGTTTGCAAAGGTGCTCATAAACAAAGGTCTTGCCTTTGTATGCGACCTTTCAAGCGAACAGATTAACGAATACCGCGGAACACTTACAACCCCCGGTAAAGAAAGCCCTTACAGAAACAGAAGCATTGAGGAAAACCTCGATTTGTTTGAACGCATGAAAAACGGCGAATTCGCCGACGGCTCAAAGACCCTCAGAGCAAAAATAGATATGTCCAGCCCCAACATGAATATGCGTGACCCCGTTATTTACAGAATACTCAGAGCTCACCATCACAGAACGGGCGACAAGTGGTGCATCTATCCTCTTTATGACTATGCACATCCCATTCAGGATGCCATGGAGGAAATCACCCACTCCCTTTGCGACGTTGATTTTGAAAACCACAGACCTCTCTATGAGTGGGTTATAAACAACATCGGCATAAAGCACAAACCCAAGCAGCGTGAATTTGCAAAGCTCAACATCACCTATACAAAGATAGGCAAGCGTTACTCCAAGGCACTTATCGAAAGCGGCATTGCCGACGGCTGGGACGACCCCAGACTTCCTACGCTTCGTGCCCTCAGACGCCGCGGTTATACCCCGTCTGCTCTCTTTAATTTTGTACAGCTTGCAGGTGTTGCCAAGGCAACAAGCCTTTGCGACTACGGACTTCTCGAGCACTGCATGAGAGAAGAGCTTAACACCACGGCTGACCGCCGCATGGCGGTGCTTGACCCCATTGAGGTTGAAATCACAAATATGGATGAGGACGAGGTAGTATACTTCGACGTTGCAAACAATCCCACGGCCGAAAATCCCACCTTCAGAAAGGTGCCCTTCACAAAGCACCTCTATATTGAACGCGAGGACTTTTCGGACAATCCTCCGCCCAAATATCAGAGAATGAAGCTTGACTGCGAGGTTCGCTTTATGAGTGCCTTTGTAGTTAAGTGCAACGAGGCTGTTTATGACGAAAACGGAAATGTAACAAAGCTTCTCTGCACCATCGACAGAGAAACAGCCGGCTGCAATCCTCCCGACGGCAGAAAAATCAAGGGTACTATCCACTGGGTAAGCAAGAAGTTTGCGGTGGATGCAGAGGTAAGGCTCTATGACAACCTCTTTACCTGCGAGGACACGGGCGTTATCAACATGGATAACTTCAAGGACTACATCAACCCTGATTCTCTCAAGGTTCTCAAGAACGCAAAGCTTGAGAGTGCCATGGCGGATGCAAACTGCGAGGACAAATTCCAGTTTGTACGAACAGGCTATTTCTGTGTTGACATTCACGACAAGAAGGTTATTAACAGAATTGTAACCTTGAAGGACAGCTTCAAGCCCAAGGCTTAAGAGGTGCAGGTATGAAAAAGATACTTCTCATGTCTTTACTTTCTGCCCTTTTCTCTCTTGCTTCCTGTGCAAAAGAAAGCTCCTCTATCGGCATTATAGGCGGTGCCGACGGCCCTACGGCAATAATGGTTTCGCAGAATTTACCCATGAACATTATTGTCCTGACGGCAGTTATTGTCTTTGCAATTATTGCAATTGTATTTTACATTTCAAATAAGAAATAACATTTCGGGTGCGGCTATACCCTATGCCGCACCCGTTTTTTTGCTATTAATGAAATCACAAGCGCATACAGGCTTGTTACAACCACCGACACGTTAAAGCAGGACAGCCTTGATGCAAAAAGGCAAAACACCGCAAAGCACACTCCGAAGACCGCATCCTGATATTTTTCAATATAATAGGCGGTATCGGGCAGAAACAGGCAATCGACTGCTATTCTGAATGCCCTGCCTCCGTCGAAAAACGAAAGGGGTATGAGATTTGCTATGCCCAGAGCAAGATTTGAAAAGGCAAAAAACAGCAAAAGAGAAGAAGTGCAAAGCCTTGCCAAAAAAAAGCAGGCTGCAAACATCACAAGATTTGCCGCACTTCCCGACAGCACAACACACAGCTCCCCGAAATACGAAAGGTGTGACATATCACATCTTATATCTACGCCAAAGGGAAACACCGTTACCCGTTCAATGACGATACCGAAAAAATGCATAAAGGCAATATGCGAAAGCTCATGAAAGAACACCGCCGCAAGAAAGGCTGCCGTATAGCCCGAAAAATCCAAAAACAAATAAAGCACCAGTGACAAAAGGGCAAACACGCTTACAAAAATGCGCCTCGATACCCTTATCATTCCGCCCTTTTCAAAAAATTTAATCATACAAAAACCGTTCCGTAAGCTTGTGTGCGATGTCGGAAAATCCGTCATTTGAGCTTTTATCACCCTCGCCAAATGAGCCTGCTCTTACCGTCTTTTGTGCCTCGGTAATGCCCGAAAAAGCAATTGCACCGAGCAAAAGCAGGCACGGCAAAAGCTGAAGCAGAAAAAAAGCAAAACATTTTCTTTTCAAAATACCCTCTCCTTTGTATAAATCTATTGTTAAAGTGAAAAATTTATGATATAATCCTTATATACACTTACGGGAGGTGAAGGTTATGGATACATTCAGGCTCAAATCGGATTTTGCGCCCATGGGCGACCAGCCCGAAGCAATTGAGGCTCTTTCCGACGGCGTAAAAAAAGGCCTTCGCGAGCAGGTGCTTGTCGGTGTTACCGGCTCCGGCAAAACCTTTACAATGGCAAACATCATTGCAAAGGTAAACAAGCCCACTCTTGTTCTTGCCCACAACAAAATCCTCGCGGCTCAGCTCTGCTCTGAATTTAAGGAGTTTTTCCCCGACAATGCCGTTGAATTTTTTGTGTCCTACTACGACTATTACCAGCCCGAAGCATACATCCCCGGAAAAGACACCTACATCGAAAAGGACAGCTCAATAAATGATGACATAGACAAAATGCGCCACAGTGCCACAAGTGCGCTGTTTGAAAGACGTGATGTTATAATTGTTGCATCCGTTTCCTGCATATACACCCTCGGCGACCCTGTCGAATACAAAAACATGACCGTCTCGGCTACCAAAGGTCTTGAAATCTCACGAAACGAATTTATTTCAAGGCTTGTCAAAATCCAATACGAGAGAAATGACTTAGTGCTTGAGAGAAACAAGTTCCGTGTTCGCGGCGATACAATTGAAATATTCCCCTCGGCGTCTGAAAAGAACGCATTGAGAATTGAATTTTTCGGAGACGAAATAGACGAGGTTTCTGAAATTGATGTTGTTACGGGACAGGTGCTTCACAGGCTGAACCGTGCAGTTATCACCCCCGCCACGCACTATGTCACAAGTGACGAAAAACGCACCGAGGCAATAAACAACATCCTTGAGGAAATGGGCGAGAGGGTTGAATTTTTCAAGAAAAACAACAAGTTTATAGAAGCGCAAAGAATAGAGGAAAGAACACGGTATGATATGGAAATGCTCTCAGAGCTCGGCTACTGCTCGGGGGTTGAAAACTATTCCCGTGTTCTCTCGGGACGTCCCGAGGGAAGCACCCCATATACTCTGCTTGACTATTTTCCAAAGGACTTTTTACTTCTTATTGACGAATCCCACGTAACCATTCCCCAGGTAAGGGCCATGAGCGGCGGAGATTTTGCAAGAAAGAAAAACCTTATAGACTACGGCTTCCGTCTGCCGTCGGCATATGACAACAGACCTTTAAGGTTTGAAGAATTTCAGCAAAGAATAAATCAGGTGATATACGTTTCTGCAACACCTGCGGAATTTGAAAGAAACAGAGCCGAGCGCACGGCAGAGCAGATAATCCGTCCCACTGGGCTTCTTGACCCCGACATTGAGGTAAGACCTGTCAAAGGGCAGATTGACGACCTTATAGGCGAGATACGAGAGAGAACAAAGAAGGGTGAGAGAGTTCTTGTCACCACCCTTACAAAAACCATGGCGGAGGATTTGACGGAATATCTCGGAGGACATGACATAAAGTGCAGATATATGCATTTCGGCATTGACACAATCGAGAGAATGCAGCTGCTTCGTGACCTGAGACTCGGTGTATTTGATGTTCTTATAGGCATAAACCTTTTAAGAGAAGGGCTTGACCTTCCCGAGGTATCGCTCGTTGCAATACTCGATGCCGACAAGGAGGGCTTTCTGAGAAGCGAAACCTCTCTTATTCAGACGGTCGGCAGAGCCGCAAGAAACGCCGAGGGAAAGGTAATAATGTATGCCGACACCATAACAGGCTCCATGAGGCGTGCCATTGACGAAACTCGTCGAAGAAGAAAAAAGCAGGATGACTACAACAAGGCTAACGGCATTATTCCCGTTACCGTCAAGAAGGAAATAAGAGACGTTCTTGATATTGCCATAAAGGAAACCTCTGCCGACAAAGCGGCAAAGCAAAAGAAGATGACAAAGAAGGAGCTGGAGGCAGCCGTGGAAAAGCTCACCTTGCAGATGAAGGAGGCGGCCTCTCGGCTTGACTTTGAGCTCGCAGCGGCTCTCAGAGACAGGATTATTTCACTTAAAAGCGGAAAATAAACGCTAAGTTTAAAGGAGAATGGCATGAAGGCAACGGCTTTTTGCAAAATAAATCTAACACTTGAAATTCTCGGAACAAGGCGTGCTGACGGATTTCACGACATTGCAAGCATTATGCACAAGGTTCCTCTCGGCGACAGCATAGAGCTTGAAGCACAAGAGGGCTCGTCAAAAATAAGCTTTTTATGTAATGCGGATGTCTGTCCCGACGAGGACAACATCGCCTACAAGGCTGCAAAAAGTTATCTCGATTTATATTCAAGAAAAACAGAAAAAAATGCCGATGTATCAATTGAGCTTAAAAAAATCACCCCCTCGGGAGCAGGTCTCGGAGGAGGAAGTGCAGACGGAGCGTTGGTGCTTGACCTTCTGCAAAATGCTCTTGGGGGTGTAGACGACAAGGAAATTCTCTCGCTTGCCGCTTCTCTCGGCAGCGATGTTCCCTTTTGTCTCAGAAGATACACGAGTGCTGTTTGCACCGGCAGAGGAGAAATTTGCGAGGACATTCAAAGACTTCCCGACGGCACGTGCCTGCTTATTGCAAAGCCCTCACAGAGCATAAACACAAAGGGAATTTACAGGGAGTATGACGAGCTGTTCGGTGACGATTACTCAAAGCAGGCAACGCTTATGATGAAAAACGCCCTTGACGGCGGCAATTTAGAAAACATATGCTCGCTGCTTGTAAATGACTTTGAAAAGGTATGTATTCCGAGGCTTTCGCAAATCCGCGACATAAAGAACGATATGCTCTCAGGCGGTGCTGTCGGCTCTCAGATGTCAGGAAGCGGCTCGGCGGTATTCGGGCTGTTCGACTCGGAAGGTGCCTGTATTGACTGCAAAAACAGGCTTCTATTCAAGGGTTTATCCGAGGTCTTTGCCTTTACCGACGAGGATTTTAAAAAAATGTACATGGATGAATAAAGCCATAAACAACTGACCATAATCCTTTTGAAGACAAAAGGAGTGGTTAAAATGAAGGGCAAAAAGAGCTTTTTACCCTACATCTGCTTTGCGGTGCTGATTGTATTTGTTTTACAATCAAAGCTGTTTTACGTATCGGGCTGCGACATATATTCGAGTGTCCTCAGATTTCATGTTCTTGCCCATTCGGATTCGCAAAGCGATCAGAACATAAAATATCTTGTCCGCGATGCAATTCTTGAAAAGACGGGATTTCTCTTTTCGGACTGCAAAACGGTGGAAGAGGCTCTGAAGACGGCAGAAAAAAACAAGCATCTCATTCTGAAAGCGGCAAACGAGGTGCTGTGTGAACACGACTCTGAGCACGAGGCAAAAATTATTATAGGCAAGGAGCATTATCCCGAAAAAGTCTACGGCTCGCTTATTTTCCCTGAGGGAGAGTATCTTTCGGTAAGGGTGCTTATAGGCGAAGGAAATGGCAAAAACTGGTGGTGTGTCCTATATCCTCCCCTATGCAATTTGGGGGTAGTTGAAGACGGAAAGCTTTTGTCAGACTATAATATAGACAACAAGCAAATTGAAGAATTAAAAGCCGAGCTTGAAGAAAACTCCTGTTTTCTTTTCGGAACGCATATAAAACTGAAATTTTTGGAATATCTGACGTAAGGAGGTAACCCGATGGGCGGATGCGGGATTATCTGCGAATACAATCCCTTTCACAAGGGGCATATGTATCAGCTTGAAAAGGTAAAGCAAATGGGGTTTGAATACACCGTCTGCGCCATGAGCGGAAGCTTTGTCCAAAGGGCAGAGCCCGCCTTTCAGCCAAAAGAAATAAGGGCGCAGAATGCTGTAAGGTGCGGCGCAGACATTGTCCTTGAGCTTCCCTTTCCTTTTTCAAGTCTCGGTGCGGAGGGCTTTGCACGGGCAGGCATTGAGATACTTGCCAAAAGCTCTCTTTGCTCTCACTTTGCCTTTGGCAGTGAGTGCGCTGACCTTGAAAAGCTAAATGAAATAGCCTCTGTTCTTGACGGAGATTTTTACAAGCAGGTTATATCGCTTCAGAAAAACAGCCCAAATCTCAGCTTTGCCGCAGCACGCCAGTCTCTTATCGGAAGCCTCCTGTCGCCTCGGCACGCCGAAATATGCAAAAACCCCAACGACATTCTTGCAATTGAATACATAAGAGCAAACAACGCTCTCGGATGTCCTCTTATTCCCGTTCCCATAAAGAGGTCAACCCCGCGGGGAGGCTTTGACGAAAGCTTCGCTTCCTCCTCATACATAAGGCGCACCCTTTCGCAAGCGGACAACAAAACACTTCTTACGGAATACATTCCAAAGGACTGTGATATGTCACAGGCAAGCATATGTGACAGCACCTTTTACAGTGCTTTACTTATCAACCTTTTACTCAAAGAAAAGGAGGATTTTGACCATATTGCCGAGATTTCAACGGATGCGGCACATTCTGTAATGAAGAACGCAAAGGCGGCAGGCAGCTACAACGAGCTTTGCACGCTTCTTGCCTCAAAGACCTTTACGGATGCCAAAATCAGGCGGATGCTTCTCTTTTCCTTTCTCGGTGTCACAAAGCAAATGGCAAAGGAGGTTCCCCTTTACACCTTCATTCTTGCCTTAAACCAAAAAGGAAGAGGTGCGTTATCTGACACAGCTCCTGCCGACGGTTTTATCATGGCTTCAAGGATAAGTGACATCAAAAAGAGCACCGAAGCTTTCAGGCAATACTCCTTTTCAAGAAGAGCCGAGGAGGTTTTATTCAAATGCAGAAAACAGAACCCCTCTCTTTAGTTTTTCTTAGAAGAGCCTTTGTGAAATTTAAGCAGGAAATGAGCCATTTACCGTCGGGCACCGTCTTATATTTTGCCGATACCCGAGGACATATTCTCAAAACCTCGGGGCGTTTTGCAAAGGGCGAAAGAGAAAGCATTTGTCAAAGAGCCGACATTACCGCATTTCCTCTTTTACACCTATCCCGTATCAGGTCTCATCCTTTAATTCTCCCTTGCGAAAACCCCCTGGATTTTATCGTAATATCACTTGACAGGTCAGGCTTTCTCGGATGTGTCGAAATATCCGTCTCGGAAGACAGCAGCGCAAATCTTTCCGACTATCTCTCAAGGCTCCTGTGTTTTCGCAACTTCATAGAGTCCTTTTCCGACGCCGTATCATTAAGCAAAGGAGACATAAGTCCAAAGCGGCTTCTTGAGGGAAAAATATCGGGCATCTCTGAGCTTTTAAGTCTTTATACCCAAAAACCGTCCGACAGCATACCGACAGCAACAGGCTTTTTATCGGTTTTATGCAAAAAGCTTGTGGACTTTATCTCAATGACCGGCAGAAGTACAAGTGGCAGGGTAATTTTCAATCCAAATCCTGACGAGGCGGCAGTATGCATACCTTTATATTTTGCAAAGCTTTGTGTTTGCTGCACAAGCCTTGCTCTCAGGAGCAGCGCAAACGCAGAGGTTGAGATATCCTGTCTGCCGTCCTGTAACGGCTTTTGGGAAATAAGGTTTTCAACCCTCGCTTCAAAGGACAAAAAAGCATCGCTTATGGAAAAGGGATTATATGAGGCACTTTCGCACTGCGGTGTAAAACACTATATTTCAAAGGAAAACGGGGAGTTTTCCCTCGGCATATTCCTTGAAGAGGCAAAGCCCGAGGCGGTTACGGTAAGAGAAGCGAGGCAGGCTCTCTCGGAATTCGAGGCAGAGCTGTTGGAAAAAGCTACGCAGGATTTATTCTTTTCATTTATATATTGAAAAAGCGAAGGCAAAACACCTTCGCTCTTTTTTATTGGCAATATATATATTCATCCGCCTCGCCGAAAAGCTGTTTTTCAACCCTTCCCCCACGCTTTTCCACATCTGACGGAGATATTCCGTAATACTTTTTGAACATCTTTGAAAAATTATATGCATCACAGTAGCCGCACATCTGAGCAGCCTTATTCACCGAAAAGCCCGCTGCGAGAAAATCATATGCCGCATCAAGCCTTGTCCTTACAAGGAAGTTGACTATCGTTATGCCAAATTCCTTTTTGAAAAGCCTTAAAAGGTACCTTCTGTCAATATTGAAGCTTGCCGCTATCTGCTCAACACTGATATCCTCCATATAGTGGAGCTTTATATAGTCCTTTGTTCTAAGGGCATAGCTTGGCATATTATCGGAACTATCAGGAAGAATATCCGAAAACAGCTTTATCAATATGACAAGATACTTCTCGGGTCTGCATTCACCCTCTGCCACAAGCCGCTGAAGCTCTAAGAAAACCGACTCATCCTTTATATCAATTACAGGCGGCAAGCTCTTTACCTTCTCACAGACATTCCCCGAAAAGGCTATCCACGAATAAAACCACGGCTCCTTTTCGTCTGCCTCATAATAGGTTATCTCATCGGGGTTTATTATAAATGCCTGCCCTGCGCCGATATTATAGCTTCCGGAGTCATTACTGAATATGCCCTTTCCGCTTACGCAATAGTGAATTATACAGTGATGGCGAACGGCAGGGCCATAGGAATGGAGACTTTTACATTGCGACATGCCTGCAAATATAGGCTTTATGTCGGTATACTTCATTTTTCCCTGTGTCAGGTTGGTTTGCGGCATACTCTCAATCTCCCTTTCATGTCATTATGTGGTTACATTATAACATGAATATGACACAAAAATCAATTGTTTTTTTCTTTAGCCTATGATAATATTTTATTGAACAACAAACAGAAAGGATGAATTTTATGCCAAAAATCACATTTATGGGTGCAGGCAGTACCGTTTTCGCAAAAAACGTACTCGGAGACTGTATGCTCACTCCTTCTCTTTGCGAATCCGAAATTGCACTTTATGACATCGACGGAGAAAGACTTGAAGAATCCTATGTCATGTTAAGTGCACTCAATAAAAAGTACAACTCCGACAAGGCAAAAATCACAACGTACCTCGGCGTTCAAAATAGAAAAGATGCCCTTCGCGGTGCAAATTTTGTTATTAATGCCATTCAGGTCGGTCTTTATGACCCTTGTACAATTCTGGACTTTGAAATTCCCAAAAAGTACGGTCTTCGCCAGACTATCGCCGACACCCTCGGTATAGGCGGTATCTTCAGAGGTCTCAGAACCATTCACGTTCTCAAGGATTTTGCAAGAGACATGGAAGAGGTTTGCCCCGATGCGTGGTTCCTCAACTACACAAACCCCATGGCAATCCTTTCAGGCTATATGCAGAGATACACGGGCGTTAAAACAGTCGGTCTCTGCCACAGCGTTCAGGTCTGCACAAAGAGCCTTTTTGATACGCTTAAAATGGAAAATGTTGAGGTGGGCAGAGAGCTTATCGCAGGCATCAACCATATGGGCTGGCTTCTTGAAATCTATGACAAAAACGGCAATGACCTCTATCCCGAAATCAGACGCCGTGCTGCTACTGCCAATGACGAAAAGCACTGGAATATGGTACGTATTGACTACATTAACAAGTTCGGCTACTATGTAACAGAATCCAGCGAGCACAACGCAGAATACAATCCCTTCTACATAAAGTCAAAGTATCCCGAGCTTATCGACAGATTCGGTATTCCCCTTGACGAATATCCGAGACGTTGCGTAAACCAGATTGCCAACTGGAAAAAGCAGAAGGCGGAAATTCTTAACGGCGGCGATATTGTCCATGAACGTTCTCACGAATATGCTTCTCACATCATGGAATCCATTGTCACAAACACGCCCTACAAAATCGGCGGAAATGTTCTCAACAACGGTTTTATCACAAACCTTCCTTCGGATGCCTGTGTAGAAGTGCCCTGTCTTGTTGACGGTAACGGTATTCAGGGCTGTCACGTGGGCAGACTTCCCGTTCAGCTTGCAGCAATGAACATGACAAACATCAATCCCCAGCTTCTCACAATCGAGGCGGCTGTAACAGGCAAAAAGGA
>JAZQIW010000094.1:0-19954 GCA_045541355.1 Eubacteriales bacterium
CTCGGCAAGGCTTACGTCAGAATTTTCCCTAATCCGACATTTGACTTTAAGTAATAGTTACAAACAGCAGTTTTTTCGCTTTCTTGAAAGAAAGCTCGCAAAGAACTTTCATAACGGGAACATTTTTTTGAACTATTAAATAAAAACGTAATATTCTCGATTAAAACGATGCCCGACCGCCATAAATCCAAGCGGTCGGGCATTTTGTCGCCATGGCGAAGGAAAGTTACAAACAGCACGAGTTTTTTCGCTTTCTTGTAAGAAAGCTCGCAAAGAACTTTCAAATTGTCAACTTTTCTTTCGGAATTTGAACTGAACGTAATATTCTCGATTAAAACGATGCCCGACCGCCATAAATCCAAGCGGTCGGGCATTCAATTATCCAAATCAGCACCCACACCAAACGGAGGGAGTTAAGCCACCACGGCGAAAGAGGGAGAATCAGCGGAGCGTCGGGGAGCAGTAACATAAAGTTACACCCATCCCTGATTTTGACGAACCGATGATAAAACCTCTAAAACCGTCTGTGTCAAAATCAGCAATTTAATGAAACAAAAATCCCCCCCGACCGAGCCACTCCCTCTTTTTGAGTGGAGCGCCTTTGGTTACTTTCGGGGCGGGCCGAAAGTAACTCGGCACCGCAGTGCCGAAACACTCCTTCCAAACAAAAATGTAACTTAATAAGCAGCGGAAAACGCGGCTCGCAAGCCGCGGAACTCCTTGCCAAACAAAAAGTAACTTAAAAATCTAAAAAAAGTAACTCATATAGTAATAAAAAAAGAGATTAGGAGAAAAAATATGAAAAAATTACCATTTGAACTTGACCTTGGCGGTAAGGTAGTAGTAGTAACAGGAGCAGGCGGCGTGCTTTGCTCCGGCTTTGCAAAGACAGCGGCACAGTGTAACGCAAAGGTTGCGGTGCTTGACTTGAATCTTGAAGCGGCGCAGAAGGTTGCCGATGAGATTATAGCAGACGGCGGCGTTGCAATCGCAGTTAAGGCAAATGTGCTTGAAACGGCATCCATGGAAGAGGCAAAGGCTGAGGTTGACGCAAAGCTTGGCTCATGCGACGTACTTATCAACGGTGCAGGCGGAAATAACCCCAAGGGCACAACAACAAAGGAATACCTTTTCCCCGAGGATTTGGAGAACGATGCAGAAATATCCGGTATCAAGACATTCTTTGACCTTGATCCCAGCGGCGTTTCCTTTGTTTTCAACCTCAACTTCCTCGGCACACTCATTCCCACACAGGTTTTTGCCAAGGACATGGCTAAAAAGACAGGCACAAGCATCATCAACGTGTCCTCAATGAACGCCTTCTGTCCTCTTACAAAGATACCCGCATACAGCGGTGCAAAGGCGGCTGTTTCCAACTTTACACAGTGGCTTGCCGTTCACTTCTCCAAGGTTGGTATCCGTGTAAACGCTATCGCTCCCGGTTTCTTTGCAACACTTCAGAATAAGGCTCTTCTCTTTAACGAAGACGGCTCTCTCACACCCAGAAGCGACAAGATTATTTCCCATACACCCATGGGCAGATTCGGCACACCCGAGGACCTTGACGGTGCACTTCAGTTCCTTCTCAACGAAGAAGCTTCCGCCTTTGTTAACGGTGTTGTTATTCCTGTTGACGGCGGCTTCAACGCATATTCGGGCGTTTAATTTTACTCTTGTGCAAGGATAACTCCTCACAATCACCCCGCATGGCAAAAAACTTGCTGTGCGGGGTTTTTTTGATGATAAAATGCTTGACTGCGGTATTTTCCTGTGGTATAATGCTTGACAATGCCAAGAGCAAATTCGGCATTTTTGCCTTGATTTTTGGGGGGTTAATATGGCTGAAAAAAAGAACTATAAAAAGACACTTGCCGCCTGCTATCTTGGATTTGTAACGCAGGCAATCTCGGCAAATTTTACTCCCTTATTGTTTTTAACCTTCAAAAGTACCTACGGTATATCGCTTGAAAAAATTGCAATGATACCCATGGTATTCTATCTTACACAGCTGCTTGTAGACCTTGCGGCGACAAAGCTTGCCGATAAAATCGGTTACCGCGTTTGCGTTGTTGCGTCGCAGGTGTTGTCGGCATTTGGCATTGCGTCAATGGCTTTTTTGCCTGATCTTATGCCTGCCCCGTTTGTAGGGATTTTGGTTTCGGTGGCGCTTTATGCCATAGGCAGCGGGCTTATTGAGGTTTTGCTCAGTCCCATTGTGGAGGCATGTCCCTTTGAAAACAAAGAGGGCGTAATGAGTACGCTTCATTCCTTCTACTGTTGGGGTGCTGTTGGTGTGATAGTAGGCTCCACGGTCTTTTTCTCGGTGTTTGGCATTGAAAACTGGAGGCTTCTCACGGTTATCTGGGCATTAGTACCGCTATATAATACGGTAAACTTTATAAGCTGTCCCATTGAAAAGCTTACTGAAGACGGCAAGAGCATGGGCATTGGAAGGCTTCTCAAAACCCCCGTGTTTTGGCTTATGATAATCCTCATGGTATGCTCGGGTGCATCCGAGGCAACCATGGCGCAGTGGGCATCTGCGTTTACAGAGTCTGCTCTGGGCGTATCCAAAACCGTAGGCGACCTTGCAGGACCTTGCCTTTTTGCAATGTTTATGGGTATCACGCGAATGGTATACGGCAAATTCAGCGAAAAGCTGAACCTGCACAAGGTAATGCTTGTTTGCGGCTGTATGGCAGCAGGCTGTTATTTGCTGGCAGCCCTTTCATCGGCGCCTTTTATCGGTCTTGCCGGCTGTGCGCTATGCGGATTTGCTGTCGGAATCATGTGGCCGGGGTCTATCAGCGTTTCCTCTGCGGCTTGTCCGAACGGCGGAACGGCAATGTTTGCTTTTCTTGCATTGGCAGGAGATTTGGGTGCTACCGTAAGTCCTGCAATGGTTGGTGCAATTTCCGAGTTAGCGGGAGGCAATCTTAAATCGGGTTTACTTGTTGCTACTGTTTTCCCCGTAATTCTTGTTGGTTGTTTGATTATTTTTTTATTGAATAAGGCTAAAAGAAATATTATTGATTAGGTGGGCGCTGATGCTTGTTTTGGCATCAGCGTTTTTTCTTTTTTTCTTTTTTTCTTTTAAATTACATTTTTGTCGGGCAGGAAGTTCCGCGGCTCGCACGCGGCAGCAAACAAAATTTCCACTTGACAAACATAAAAAAAGTGATATAATAAAAATCACAAAAGCAGAAATAAGGGACATGGGATTTGACAAGAGTTTTTCAGAGAACGGTGCATTTTGGTGTGAGTGCCGTATTACAAAGTCTTATCTTACCACCCTTTAGCTTCTTTGAGGTAACAATCAAAGACGGATGTCCCCGTTATAGGAAAAAGAGATGAGAATTTTTCTCGAATCATGGGTGGAACCGTGATAAACGAAAGTTTGTTGCCCCGTGCTGATGTATGTCAGTGCGGGTTTTTTGTTTGTTTTCAAAATAATATTTACTATATAAGGAGGAACCAAAATGGTAAAACTCACACTCAGAGACGGCTCTTGTTTGGAATGTGCCGATGGCGTAAAGGGCTATGAAGCAGCTTCTCAGATAAGCGAGGGACTCGGCAGAGCAGCTCTTGCAATGAAGCTTGACGGAGAGCTTTTTGAAATCAACAAGGTTATTGAAAAGGATGCAAAGGTTGAATTTGTAACCTTTAACGACGATGAAGGTAAAAAGGTTTACAGACATACTGCGGCTCACGTGCTTGCACAAGCAGTAAAGAGACTCTATCCCGATGCAATTCTTGCATTCGGTCCTGCAACAGATGAGGGCTTCTTCTATGACGTTGACGTAAGCGTTTCGGTAACACCTGAGGTGCTTGATAAGCTTGAAGCCGAAATGAAGAAGATAATCAAGGAAAACATTCCCGTTGTAAGAAGCGTGGTTTCAAAGGCCCAAGCAAAGGCTCTTATGACAGAAAGAAAAGAAATATATAAGGTAGAGCATATTGATGAACTTGATGACGGTGCGGAAATTTCCCTCTATACTCAGGGTGAATTTGTTGACCTTTGTGCAGGCCCTCACCTTACAAGTACAGGCAAGCTCAAGGCTGTAAAGCTTACGCAGTGTACAGGTGCATACCTGCACGGTGATTCCAAGAACAAGATGCTTCAGAGAATTTACGGTACAGCCTTCCCCAAGAACTCAGAGCTTGAAGAATACCTTGCAATGAAGGAAGAAGCAAAGAAGCGTGACCATAATAAGCTGGGCAGAGAACTGGAAATCTTTACAACCGTTGATTCCATCGGTCAGGGACTTCCCGTAATGCTTCCCAAGGGCACAAAGATTATACAGACTCTCCAGCGCTGGGTTGAAGATACAGAAGAAGAGCTCGGCTGGGTAAGAACAAAGACACCTCTTATGGCTAAGAGTGACCTTTATAAGATTTCCGGTCATTGGGATCATTATAAGGAGGGTATGTTTGTTCTCGGCGAAGAGGAAGACGGCAAGGAATGCTTTGCACTTCGCCCCATGACCTGCCCCTTCCAGTATCAGGCGTATCTAAACAGAGCACGCTCATATAGAGACCTTCCCATGCGTCTTGCCGAAACATCTACTCTTTTCAGAAACGAAGACAGCGGCGAAATGCATGGTCTTATCAGAGTGCGTCAGTTTACAATTTCCGAAGGACACCTTATGTGTACCCCCGAACAGCTTGAGGATGAGTTCAGAGGCTGTCTTGAGGTTGCAATAATGATGCTTAAGACACTCGGACTTTATGAGGATGTTTCGTATAGATTCTCCCAGTGGGATCCCGACAACCGCGAAAAGTATATCGGCACCGATGCCGATTGGGATGAAGCACAGGGTATTATGAAGAAGATTCTTGACAATATCGGTCTTGATTATAAGATTGGTATAGGCGAGGCGGCATTCTACGGTCCTAAGCTTGATATTCAGATTAAGAATGTTCACGGTAAAGAGGACACACTTATCACTATTCAGATTGACCAGTTCAATGCTGAAAAGTTCGGTATGGAATATGTTGATAAGGACGGCGAAAAGAAGAGACCTTATATTATTCACAGAACTTCTATCGGCTGCTATGAAAGAACTCTTGCTCTTCTTATTGAAAAGTACGCCGGTGCATTCCCCACATGGCTCGCTCCTACACAGGTAAAGCTCCTTCCCATCGGTCCTTCTCAGCATGAATATGCAAAGGATGTTATGAAAAAGCTTAAGAGCGCAGGCATTAGATGCGAGCTTGATGATAGAAATGAAAAAATCGGCTATAAAATCCGTGAGGCTCAGCTTGACAAAACTCCTTATATGCTCGTTATCGGCGAAAAGGAAATGGAAGCAGGCGCTGTTGCTGTCCGCTCCAGAAAGAACGGCGACATGGGTGCTGTCTCTGTCGATGAGTTCCTCGCTTCTATCCTTAAGGAAATCGCTGAAAAATCTCTCTAACTTAATTCACCCCCACCTCTTACGGTGGGGGTTTTTCGCTACTTTTTTAGTTACTTTTTTAGTTACTTCCTGCCCGACAAAATGTAACTTAAAACAAAAAAACAAAAAAACAAAAAAACAAGTAAAAAAAGCAAAAAAACCCGTTGTGAAAAACGCCGAAAATTAAATAAACCTTTTGTGCAAAAAGCAAAATTCAACGGAAATATCTGGAAAAAGGTGCAAAAATCCGACTTGCGTGTAGCACAAAAAAACGACTACTTGCGTGAATAATAGTAAAATATGTTGACATAAATGGGGATTTGTGATAATTTATAATTGTACTATAATGGGTAAGTACCCGATAGACAAAATAAAAAGGAGGATTTTCCACATGAGAAAACACACAAGACTGTTTGTGCTCTGTATGTCTGCTCTTATGCTCGTAATGGCACTTTGTGCTTCTGCGGCATTTGATAAGGTGGCTACATATGGCGGTACATTCGCAGACGTACCTTCTACTGAGTGGTATGCGAAAGAAGTTGCAGCAGCTTATGAACTCGGCTTCGTAAACGGCAAGAGCGATACTTCTTTTGACCCTAACGGCACAATGACCGTAGCAGAAGGTATAACAATTGCAAGCCGTGTACACGCAAGCTATAACGGAACAACAATAGCAAGCGTTCAGGGCGCGAACTGGTACGATATGTACGTTCAGTATGCAATTGCAAACGGTATTTTTGAAGATGGCTATTTCAATTCTTTGGACAGAACAATAAGAAGATATGAAATGGCAGAGCTTTTTGCAGGTGCGCTTCCCGCAAGCCACTTTGCAGCAAAGAATGCAGTAACATCAATTCCCGATGTAAATGCAGAGGAAGAATATGCTGATACTCTTCTCATGCTCTATAATGCAGGCGTTGTTATGGGCTCTGACGAATACGGCACATTCCATTCCACAGACCCCATCAAGCGTTCAGAGGTTGCAGCTATCGTAAACAGAGCTGCTCTTCCCGAGAACAGACTCGCAAAAACTCTTACACCTACTCCCGTTTATGAAAACGAGGCAGTATATCTTATCGACAACTACGAAATGATGTCCTCAACACTTCGTTATACAAGACTTAAGTCCAGCTGGAATGCTGACAACCGCTATAACGATTCCATCATCCCTGACGGTGTTGACACAAACGTACTTGTTGATACAACAGAAAAGGGTTATGCCAATATCAACCGCGATATCGAGCCTCAGACAAAGGGTCTTATGACACTTCGTACCAATTATGTGGTTGCAGGCAACACAAACGGCGTCAGAATTTACTTTGAAAACTCCAAGGGCGAAAATGTTCTTGAGTTCTACACAAAGGACGGCGTTTATAACGTAAAGGGCGCAGCCGATGTTAAGACATCCGTAAAATCCGATACAGGTGCTCACTCACTCAAGGCATACATTGACCTTGACACAAAGGCAGGTTACTTTACTGTTGACGGCGTAAAGGCAGCCGACTTTAACCTCGGCGACTTCAAGGATATCAAGAAGATTTACTATTCTACATCTGTTGAAGACAAGCTCACGGTTACCGTTAAGGAAGTTCACCTTTACATGAACTACCCTGTAAATGAAGACTTCTATGCACCCGTTTATCCCGAAGACTGGGAAGCTGCGGCAAACGTAGAAATCACAAAGGGTTCTTATGACGGCGAAGGCACAAACACATTAAAGCTTACCGGTAACACAACAGTTACAAAGAAGTTTGAACCTATCTCCGGCAAGTTCGTGTTTGAATCCTATGTACTCCTTCCCCAGACAACAGACGGCGCAGTTGTTACAATCGGTGATGTAAACGTAAACATCGCAGGCGGTGTAATCAGCGCAGGTACTGCTTATAAGCCTTACAGAGGTCACATCTGGCAGTGCATCCATGTTGAAGGTAACACAGACTATGATACAGCAACAATCTATATCAACGGTAAGGTGGCAGGCTCTGCTCCTCTTACAGCTGATGCAGTTGATTCTGTATCCTTCACATATGCAAAGAACTCCGAAGCAGGCTATATGCTTGTTGACGACGTTGAAGTTTATAACATCTACGATTATCTTGACTATGTTCCCGTACCCGTTCCCGCACAGGATGACGAATATACAACAATTATGTCCGTATGTTCTCTCTGGAGAGAAGGTACCCATTACGGATGGGACTTCGTTGCTCCTTATGAGGAAGCAACTCCTGTATGGGGCTTCTATGATGAAGGTATTCCGGAAACGGCTGACTGGGAAACAAAGATGATGGTTGAACACGGTATCGACGCATTCCAGTACTGCTGGTTCTCTCCCTCCAACAGTGCTTTCGATCAGCCTATCAAGACTCCCAGACTTGCATGGAGCCAGCATGACGGCTTCTTCTATTCCAAGTATTCCAACATGATTAAGTTCTGCTTCATGTGGGAAAATGCAGGTTGGTCTTGGTCAAAGGAAATGTCCCTTGAACAGTTTAAGACATACCTCTGGGATTACTGGGTAGACTGGTACTTCACAGACCCCAGATACCTTGTTGTTGACAACAAGCCCGTACTTCATATCTATAAGCCCGATAACTTCATCAAGACAATGGGCGGCGAAGCAGAGGCAAAGGCTTGCATCGCATTTATGAGAGAAGATATCAAGAACTACGGCTTTGACGACATTATCGTTCTCTTCCAGGACAGCAGCTACAAGATTGATATAGTAAGAAGCTATGATGCCCTTGATGCAGACGGTATTATGACATACGCTTGGGGTGCAGACTCCTATGCTTCCTCCTTCTATACAGAAAAGTATAAGCCCGCACTTCAGACTCTCAAGACAGTCGGCACAGATATGTACATCGTTCCCACAGTTGGTATGGGTAGAAACATCCTCGGCTGGAACAATGTAAGAACACCAACCTCTTCTATCGAAGAGCACACAGAAATGATGACCTACCTTGCTGAGGTAACAAAGACTCAGAACATTCCCGGCAACATGATTTACTTCGGTACCTGGAACGAATTCGGTGAAGGTCACTGGCTTGCTCCCTCCGGTCTTAACGGCTTTGGCTATGCAGACGTATGGAGAAAAGTTCTCAACGGCAACACAGCCGTACACGATGACGTTACACCTACCATCAACCAGATGGAAAGAATCTGTAACCTCTATAACGATGAAAGAACACCCATAAGACTCCAGCACCTTGAAAAGAAGGAAATTCCCGCAAAGGTTCTCGAATCCTTCGACTTCCTCGGCGGATATGTTCCCGAAATCGGCACATACGGCGTTCCCAATATGTGGTCCAAGGACAGACTTGCAGTATGCGAGATTCAGGATACAGGTCTTGTACTCGTTTCCGAATCTACTGACCCCATCTTCAGAAGCCCCACGGGTCTCGGCATCAGCTGTGAAGAAATGACAGGTATCAAGATTACACTTAAGGCAAGCGTACCTGCACAGGCACAGATCTTCTTTATCACAGACCTTAACAATTCCTGGGAATCCAGCAAGAGATTTGATGTAATGTTCGAAAAGTCCGATGATTACATTGAATACTACATCGACTGCACATCCAATGCTCTCTGGACAGGCGTTGTTGACTGTATAAGATTTGACCTTATGAACGGCAACGGCAGACTTGACATTGCTAAGATTGAATATGTAGGCAAGTCTGACTCCGTCGGTAAGGTTATTGTAGACGGCATGGACCTTCAGGTTCCCGCTTACTATGTACAGAACACAGGCGACGAATTCTACCTGGTAGGTGACCCCGATTACGGTGTTTACTCTGCTAACAACTTCTACCACCTCTGGTATAAGGAAGACGGCGCTCAGAAGCTTTACATCAAGACAGGAACAGAAACAGAATTTGTATTCACCGTAGGCTCCGATAAGGTTCTTGTAAACGGCGCTGAACAGACACTCAAGAAGGCGTTCTACACCTTTGACGGTGTTCCCGTGCTTCCCATGAAGTTTATCCTTGAAACAGCAAAGATTGAGCATACAATCGATAAGGACCTCAGCATCAAGATGAGAGAAATCGATATGGCTTCAATTCTCGAGTGGAGAAAGAAGAACCCCTGGAACTTTGAATTCGATATCCCCAACGATACAGAAAACTTCAAGGGCAACGGCGGCTCTATCATGGCTTCCAACGGAACTCTCGTTCTTACAGCAGGTGAATCACAGTCTGCCGCAACAGGTCATGACTCGGGTATTATTTATGCTGAATCCACACTTACCGCTTCCAAGTACGAAAAGGTAATAATCAGATATAAGTACGAGTTCCTTGAAGATGCAAAGCCTCAGGAAAACTTTGACAGCCACAGCAATCTCCAGTTCTACTTCAATCCCAGCACAAATCCCGGTCTTGCCGAAGCAAAGAGCTACCGAGTAAGAATTGATGAAACTCCCGTTGATGACGAGGGCTGGCATATCGCTGAAATCGACCTTTCAACAAACGAACACTGGGACGGTATGATTACAACTCTCCGTTTCGACCCCACAAACCACAACGGTATCTACACATTTGACTATATCAGATTCGTTCTCAAGGAAGGCGAAAAAGCTGAATCCGGCAATAAGGGTTCATCCACAGGTTCAACTCTTGAAGAGCTTGTAGGCGACGGCGAACTCGTTTACGATATGGACTTCAAGGCTGACGGCGATGCTAACCATCCTTCCACAATTACTCGTGCAACATACAAGTACGAAGGCGATGACCTCGTTGTTACAACAGCAGCAGACCTTGACGTAATCCTTCACTTTGCAACACTTCCCGAACCTCTTAAGAATGCTGCAAACTTCGATACAGCAGTTGTAAGAATGAAGCTCGACAACGCAAATGCGGGTCAGGCACAGTTCTTCTATATGAACAAGGCTATGACAAGCTTTGCCGGTGATGCAAATGCTCCCGCAACCTTCCAGCCCGGTAAGAACACTGACGACGAAGGCTACTATCTCTTGAAGTTTGACTTTACAAAGAATAAGTCCAAGTTCACAGGTGAGCTTTCTCAGCTCAGATTTGACCCTGCTGATATGGCTAACACCACATTCAGCATTGACTACATCAAGTTCTATAAGTGCGGTGCAGGCGGCGGTGCTGAACAGGCAGTTATTCCTCAGCTCAAGCCCGAAGACGTAACAGCACCCGGTGTTGTTTATAACGGTGACGCCGAAGGCGAAGACTTCTCCATGTGGACATCCTCAAGCTCCGAGCTTTCTATCGTAACAGAAGAAAACGGCAACCGTGCATTCCTTCTCACACCTAACACAGGTAAGAAGGCATGGGTATACCTCATGACAACATATAACTTCACACCCGGCAAGAAGTATAAGATTGAAGCCGATGTTAAGGTTATAAGTGACGAGTCAGGCGCAGCCGGCGAATCCAAGGTAACCTGTAACTTCCGTTATCAGGATACAGAAAACGGTCAGAACGGCTACGACCACAACACAGTATTTGCAATATCAGGCGGCGAATGGGCTCATATGGAAGGCGAATATGTTGTAGCAACCATGGATAAGCCTCAGAATAAGGTAAACCAGCTCTCCTTCTACTGTAACCCCATTGGTGAGCTCGGTTGTAAGTACATGGTAGACAACATTAAGGTTACTATGCTTGACTAACGGATTTTCCGTTTGTGATTGGCGTGTAATTACGCTTTAAACCCTATAATATCAACCGCTAAGGCGGAAAGTCCCCGACATCCCAAGGTGTCGGGGATGCTTTTTTTATTACGTCGGCTTTTTTGTTTTTTGATAAAAACCAAGAGGTCAAAAAGAAAATGCATCAAATCGCAAGAAGCCAGAAAGAGCCCATAAGGCAAATTCCGAGAAAAAAGCCCAAAATAAAGAGCCTTGCGCTTTTATAGTCGCGAAGCGGCTTTTGGTAGTTCATGCATATTGATGAGAACCTGTCGGCACTCTCTGCCTTTGAAAGTATGGTGTTGGCATGGCACAGAAGGTCACCTCGGGATACAGCCGACTTTTCAAAGCCGGGGCGCAGTATAAAGAACGCCTCCTCTATCATTTCGTTTCCCGTTTCCTTCATCACAATAACCCTTTTATTACAGCCCTTTATCAAGTTTTTCCCTCCCGTAACAGCGTTGTTTTTTCTATTATTTACCTTTTTTTCTGTTTTATTCCGTCGGCAGGATTTTGTCGCCTCTTTTTCTAAAAAACGCCTTGTTTTGGCACTTTTTCCTGTTGACAGGCAGATTGTTTTGCGTTAAAATATATAATAGAAAGAAATACAAAGGAGATATAATTTATGAGATATTTGCTTACAGGCGGTGCGGGCTATATCGGAAGCCACACAACCGTTGAGCTATTAAACCGCGGACACGAGGTAATAATTGCAGATAACTTCGACAACTCAAATCCCGTTGTTATCGACAGAGTTGAAAAGATTTGCGGCAAGAGACCCAAGGTTTACGAGGTTGATGTTGCCGACAAAAAGGCTCTGAGAGTTGTGTTTGAGGAAAACAAAATAGATGCAGTAATTCACTTTGCAGGACTTAAGGCTGTGGGTGAATCCGTGAAGATTCCTCTTTGGTATTACAGAAACAACCTTGACTCAACCCTCACTCTTCTTGAAACCATGAAGGAGTTTGGCGTTACAAAGATTGTATTCAGCTCATCTGCCACCGTTTACGGTATTCCCGAAACAGTGCCCCTTGTTGAAACAATGAAAAAGACAGGCTGTACAAACCCCTATGGCTGGACAAAGTATATGATTGAACAGATTATGATGGATGCTGCTGTTGCAGACCCCGAGCTTACCTGCGTTCTTCTCAGATACTTCAACCCCATCGGTGCACACGAAAGCGGTCTTATCGGCGAGGACCCTCAGGGCATACCCAACAACCTTATGCCTTATGTAACTCAGGTAGCTGTCGGAAAGCTTGAAAAGCTCTCTGTTCACGGCAACGACTATCCCACCCATGACGGAACGGGTGTAAGAGACTACATTCATGTTGTAGACTTGGCTCTCGGTCATGTAGCGGCGCTTGAATATGCTGAAAAGTTCAAGGGCGCAGACGTAATCAACCTTGGAACAGGTACGGGATACAGCGTTCTTGACATGGTAAAGGCATTTGAAAAGGTAAACGGCGTAAAGGTGCCTTATGT
Source organism: Eubacteriales bacterium (assembly GCA_045541355.1). Classification (GTDB taxonomy): domain Bacteria; phylum Bacillota; class Clostridia; order Oscillospirales; family CAG-382; genus UMGS1387. The sequence goes on from JAZQIW010000094.1 coordinate 12,532, forward strand.
TATAGGTCCGAGACGTGACGGCGACGTTGCTTCCTGCTATGCTGACCCCGCAAAGGCAAGAGACGTTCTCGGCTGGAAGGCTACAAAGAACCTCGAGGATATGTGCCGCGATGCATGGAGATGGCAGTCGGCAAATCCCAAGGGCTACAACGCATAAATCGGCGAAAAATGACGCACGCAGAAGCAACTGCGTGCGTTTTTTATATAAATTTATATTTTTTGCCGATTTCTATGGATTTGCATTGGCAAATATGGTAAAATATAAAAAACGGCGCATAAAATCCTTTTTGAAAGTACAGTCGGGAGGATAACAATGATAAACATAACAAGGGCACTTGACAGGCTGAAAAAGACAGATGAAAAGCTTGAGCCGTATTTCTCAGATATACGCCTGAGGCTTGAGAGCTATAATGCTGCGCGCAGTCTTTTGGCAGGAAAGTCTTCTCTTTCCGAGGCGGCAAACGGATATCTGTATTTCGGCTTTCACAGAACAAATGACGGCTGGGTTTTCCGTGAATGGCTGCCCGGTGCCGACGCTGTATGGCTTTTCGGCGATTTCAACGATTGGAACAGATACTCTCATCCCCTGAAAAATATCGGAGAGGGCGTCTGGGAAATACAGCTTTGCGGCAGAGATGCCATAAAGCACGCTGAGTTTGTAAAGCTTGTTGTAGAAAAGAACGGCAAGACCTTTGAGAGAATCCCCGCATACATCCGAAGAGCCGTGCTTGACAATGACAGCAAAATGCTTTGCGGTCAAATCTGGCAGCCTGACGAGAGCTTTGAGTGGACAGACGGGGAATGGTATGCCAAAAAGAATCACAAGACGCCCCTTATATATGAGGCGCATATCGGAATGGCGCAGGAGTACGAGGGAATAGGCACATACATGGAATTTGCAGATGATGGTGTTCTCGACTGGATTTGTGACATGGGCTACAACACAATTCAGCTCATGGCGATTCAGGAGCATCCATATTATGCCTCCTTCGGATATCAGGTGACAAATTATTTTGCACCTGCCCACAGGTACGGCACCCCCGAGGAGCTGAAGTACCTTATAAACAAGGCACACGCAAGGGGACTGTCGGTAATACTTGATGTTGTTCACAGCCATGCCTGTCCCAATGTGGGAGAGGGACTTAATTTTCAAGACGGCACCGAGGAACAGTACTTCCTGTCGGGCAGCCGGGGCATACACGAGGCATGGAAAACAAGGTGCTTTGACTATTCAAAGCCGTCTGTTCTGCACTTTCTTCTGTCCAACCTCAAATACTGGCAAGAGGAGTTTCACTTTGACGGCTTCCGCTTTGACGGCGTAACCTCCATGCTGTACGAAAACCACGGTCTCGGCGCTGCTTTTACAGATTACAGTATGTATTACTCACTTAATACAAATATTGATGCCTGCGTTTATCTTATGCTTGCAAATGAGCTTGTACATGAATGTAACAAAAAGGCGCTTACCGTTGCCGAGGATATGAGCGGTATGCCGGGAATGTGCCTGCCGCTTGACAGGGGCGGTTTTGGCTTTGACTTCAGGCTTTCGATGGGTGTTCCCGATATGTGGATAAAGCTTATCAAGGAAGAGAGAATGGACTATTGGAACGTCTATTATATGTGGCATGAGCTGACAAGCTCACGCGAGGGTGAAAAGTCAATCGGCTATGCCGAGTCCCATGACCAGGCACTTGTGGGTGACAAGACAATAATGTTCCGTCTTGCCGATGCCGAGATGTATACGGGAATGATGAAGAGCTATCATTCGCCGAGCATGGATACGGCGATTGATATGCATAAGCTTATAAGATTTCTGACGCTTTCACTTTCGGATGCGGGCTATCTCAACTTTATGGGCAACGAGTTCGGTCATCCCGAATGGATAGATTTTCCGAGAGAGGGTAACGGCTGGAGCTATCTTTACGCGAGGCGGCAGTGGTCGCTGGCAAAAAGCGGAGAGTACAAATACGAGTGGCTGGCAAGCTTTGACAAGGCGATGACTACCTTTGCCAAAAATCACGGCATACCCGACGGCAAAAAGCCCGAGAGCATCTGGCTTGACGATAACAAGAAGATTTTCATATTCAAGCGCGGAGGGCTGATTTTTGCCTTTAATATGCATCCGACACAGTCCTGTCGGGATGTATTTATAAACAGCAAAAGCGGCGACTTCAGGGTTGTATTCTCCACGGACTCGGCACAGTTCGGCGGTCAGGAGAGAATTTCTGCAAGCTGTATCTATCACACGCACAAGGACGAATACGGCAAGGGCTTCAGGATATATCTGCCCTGCAGAAGCGCCCTTGTTCTTGAAAGGTATAAGGACAGGTAGATAATTGAATAATCGGCGGGCAGTTAATGCCCGCTTTTTGTTGCTTTCAGAAAAGATAATACTCAAGATAATACTTATGATAAATCTATTGATTTTTGGAAATTAATATAGTATAATATAGATAATACGCAAGATAATACGCATGAAAGGTGATTTTATGGAAAAATACACACCTCCGTTTACAATAACAAACGAGATGCTGTTGCTTGTTGCAAGCATCTCTGAAAAAATAGGCAAAATCAGCATTACAACCAACCTTGAAAACAAGCCACATCTGCGAAAGAACAACAGAATTAGGTCAATTCATTCTTCACTCCGTATTGAAGCAAACTCTTTGACCATCGGACAGGTGAGAGATGTTATCAACGGAAAACTTGTACTCGGTGAGCAGAAAGAAGTGCAGGAAGTTAAAAATGCTTATGCGGCATATGAAGAACTGCCAAGCATTAACCCGTTTGACTTGAAGGATATGCTGAAAATTCACGGAATAATGACACAGTTTCTTGTAGACGAGTCGGGTGCGTTCCGCTCGGGTGAAGAAGGTGTTTTTAACGGCGACGAGTGCATCTTTATGGCACCGCCTGCAAAGTTTGTTCCTGAACTTATGGGCAACCTCTTTACCTGGCTCAACGAAGCAAAAGACAAAGTTCACCCGCTTATAATGTCAGCGGTATTTCACTATGAATTTGTATTTATTCACCCGTTTTCCGACGGCAACGGAAGAATGGCAAGACTCTGGCATACGGCTTTTCTTTCAAAGTGGAAGCCTGTGTTTGAATACATTCCGATTGAAAGCCGGATAGAAAAATTCCAGAGCGAATATTACGATTCAATTGCAAAGTGTCATATAGAAGGCGACTCTGATACTTTTATAGTGTTTATGCTGGAGCAGATAGATAAAATACTCTCGGAAATTGCCGAGTCTTCTGCGATGTCAGACGAGAATGTTTCGGGGTATGTAAAGAGATTGCTCGATGTTATGGAATACGATACTCCCTATACTCTCGCATCTCTTATGGAACTTTTAGATCTCAAGTCAAAAGAAACCATAAGGCGTCATTATCTGCACCCGGCACTGAAACTTGATCTTATTCAGATGACCATTCCCGATAAACCCCAAAGCAGAAACCAGCGGTATATTAAAAAGTAAACCACAAAGGAGATTGAAACAATGGACGAATATTTTTGCCCAAATTGTGGTGCCATATTAAACGACCAATATGGCTTTGACCCAGATAACGGAACTTGGGAATGTACCGAATGTGGTCAGCATCTAATGGACGATGATGTATATGACGGTGATACCTTCGAAGGAATTGCCTGGTATTGTGACGATTGTGGAGCCCTATTAAACCGTCAATCTGGTTTTTCTGACAGTTATGGGTCTTGGAAATGCACTGAATGTGGATATGTTAATGGTACAACTGAAGACGATATTATTAACGAGGATGAATTGCTTGAATGCCCTAATTGCAACGATGTTTTAAATCACCAATACGGATTTAACGAATACGACGATGATTGGGAATGTAGTTGTTGTGGTGCGAAACTTCATCGTAACTATATGTGTGATCCGTATGAAATACTTGACGAAGATGATACTGAATATGATGAAGTGGACGAAGAAGAGGAATGCTATTGGGAAGATGACGAAGACGATGAAGAAGGTAATGAATACATTCCTCGAAAACAAACTAAATATAGCAAAAAATCAAGCAAAACTTCAAAACAAAAAGACCGTTCGTGGGTCGGAATTTTAATACTGTTTGCTGTTATTATTGGTTTTTGTTTTGGAGTGGTCTTATACTATGAAATCAGCGAAAAGAATGCCATTCGTGATGGCAAAATAAACGCCGGGTATTACGAAGATTTAATCGATAAAGATTATAAAACCGTTGAAGCGCATTTTCGTGCAGCCGGTTTCACAAACATTGAACTGATCGATTTGAATGATGCTGGAATTATGTTTTGGAAAAATGGAGATGTCGAGTTTGTTTCTATTGCGGGAAACTCAACATTTAATTCAGATGATTGGTTTTACCCTGATGCAAAAGTGGTTATTTCATATCATTAAAAAATATAAGTGCCATAGCAAAACGGGAAGACATTTGCCCTGGCTTTTTATTGTCGTTAAATTCACAAATTCTCATTGACTAAATAAGTCCTCTGTGATACAATAAGTTGAACTCGAAGGCGCCTTTTTCGCCAAAAATGTGTTTTCAAAAAAATTGGTGAGAAATTGGTGAGAAAAGCACTTTCAAACACCCCGAAAACCGCGTAAAACAAAGGAGAATGAAAAAAAGATGAAACTCGGTATAGTAGGACTTCCCAACGTAGGAAAATCCACACTTTTCAATGCAATTACAAATGCAGGCGCAGAAGCGGCAAACTATCCCTTCTGCACAATCGACCCCAATGTGGGCATCGCGCCTGTGCCTGATTCAAGACTTGATGTGCTTGCAGAGATGTATAACCCCGAAAAATACACACCTGCCGTTATCGAATTTGTTGATATTGCGGGTCTTGTAAAGGGTGCGTCACAGGGAGAGGGTCTCGGCAACAAGTTCCTTTCGCATATAAGAGAGGTTGATGCGGTTGTTCATGTTGTAAGATGCTTTGAAAATGACGATATTATCCACGTAAACGGACATATTGACCCCGCAGATGATGTAAATACAATAAACCTTGAGCTTATCTATTCCGATATTGAAATTGTCGAAAGAAGAATTGACAGAGCTAAAAAAATTCTTAAGGGCGACAAGTCGGCACAGAAGGAAATCGACCTTTTGGAGAAGATTCTTGAGGTTTTGAATCAGGGCAAAAAGGCAAGTATGCTGGATTATTCCGATGATGAGCTTGAAATGCTTAAAGAAGTCCCCCTTCTTTCCATGAAGCCTGTTATCTATGTTGCCAACATCAACGAGGACGAGATTGGTACAGACCTTACAAAGAATCCTCATTACATGGCACTCAAAGCAATTGCCGATGAGGAAAACTCCGGAATTATCAGCATTTGCGCAGGTATTGAAGCCGAAATTTCCGAGCTTGAGCCTGATGAAAAGAAGGAATTCTTAAATGACCTTGGCATAGAAAAAAGCGGCCTTGATACTCTTGTTACGGCAGGCTATGAGCTTCTTGGACTTATCAGCTACCTTACCGCAGGCCCTCAGGAGGTTCGCGCATGGACAATCAAGAAGGGTACAAAGGCTCCTCAGGCGGCAGGTAAAATCCATTCGGATTTTGAAAGAGGCTTTATCAGAGCAGAAATCGTTTCCTTCGACAACCTTGTGGAATGCGGCTCGGTCGCTGCAGCAAAGGACAAGGGTCTTATGCGTTCTGAAGGTAAAGAATACGTCATTCAGGATGGCGACGTTGTCCTCTTTAGATTTAACGTATAACAACTTTTTCCACCTTTTCTTTAGAAAAAAGGTTCGCCAAAAGAAACCGTGAAAGGAACATTTCTTTTTAAGATTGTCTCTTTTCAAGATAAGTGTTGCTGAATAAGTCTTCGGCAGTTTCACTAAGCGTTGATGAAAGCAGAAGAATATGATAGAATGATTTCATCAAAGATGAAATCAGCGATATAAATTCCTGACGGAATTTGCGATATATCCTTGCGGATGAGATATACCTAAAGGTGCGATATGTCCCTTCGGGACGAGATTAAGGAATTTATATTATATCGCAACAGAGCAAAGCGGAGTTATATCGCATTTGTGAAACAAATATATCGCACGAACGAAGTGAGTATATCGCAGAAAGAGGTTATAATGAACGATAAAACCATTAAAGAATTAGCAGTCGAGTTAACCGTTGAAATAACTGCGGTCTGTGATAATATAAAAGGCAGAGCGGTATTTACAAATCAACTTCTGCGTTCTGGTTCTTCGATAGGTGCAAATTCTCATGAAGCAAAATATGCACAGAGTAAGGCGGATTTTATAAACAAATTAGAAATTGCACTTAAAGAATGTTTTGAAACAGAATACTGGTTAGAGATTTTATTTAAGGTTAATGCGATAGATAAGACAACATACGATAATTTGAACAACAAATGCGGTACAATCCGCAGAATGCTTATAGCATCTGTTACTACTGCAAAGAAGAAATAAGTTGATAAATCTGCGTGAGGTGGTTAAGTAGCAAAATTTGAGTTTTTAAATAAAAATTTATTTCATCAGTATGCAAATAAAATTTTTGAAATTCTTGCAGATAATATGAGTGTCATTGCACCTACCGAAACCAGTAGAGATGAAGATTTTAGGTTGTGGTACCATTACGTTAGTGAAAGTGTTAAAAAAGACAACAGAAAAATTATTCTTATCCTTGAAAATGAAACTAATCATATGATTGGCTATTTTCAATATTCCACAACTGTTGATGCTTTTATGATGGAAGAAATTCAAATTCGTAATGAGTATCAAAGTAAAGATAATATTTTTAGAGATTTATATGGCTATGTTTTAAAAAATATTAGCAATGATTTGTTGTATGTCGAAGCATATGCAAATAAACTGAATCATAAATCCATAGGCATTCTTGGCAAGCTTGGATTAAAAGTAGTCGGTGAGAATAAAAGTGGGAAAAGTTTTCACTTTAAAGGTAGCTTTGAAGATTTGACAGCTTGGCATCTAAATCGTACACGAATTCTAGAATGAACCAAAAGGCAAATAAGAATTTGCAAAGAAAGATAAACTTTAATTAAAGGAGTGCTTTAATGAAGAGGTTCATAACTTTAATAACCACTATGGTGCTTTCGACATCAATCGGACTGTGCGGTTGTACAGATGATGGCAGAAAAACGATTACCTCAATTGAAACGATGACACTTACTTTGCAAGGAATGAGATTCTGTAATGTGTATGAAATCACAAACGAAGACGGGAAAACAGAACTCAGGCGTTTCAGAAAAGTATATTCAAATGGAGCAGATACGCTTGAGCTTGAGACAAGTGCTGTTTGTGACATTACAGATTTTATTGAACTTATGAATACCTGCGGTGTAATCTGCTGGGACGGATTTCACGGCAAGCACCCGAAAAATGTGAAGGACGGGATAATGTTTGACTTCAGGGCTACCGTAAATGACGG
>JAZQIW010000095.1:0-3880 GCA_045541355.1 Eubacteriales bacterium
CTGAAAAGAAAAAAGTAAGCAAAAAAGAAAAGAATTCGGGAGTGTTTCTTGGAATTTAAGCTAACCTCAGATGCCCGAGTGAAGTTCAAATTGATAATATTACAGCACTCATTTTGCCCCGAGCCTTAATGGGGCAAAATGAAATACCAATCGAGAACCATACCAAAGATTATCGCATTTGTGGAAAAGTTGTTGAATGCGAGTTCTTTGCCAAGCTTTCTGCGAAAGAAAGCGGGGAGAAAGGAAAGATATTATGTATTCAGAAAAGGTAATGGATCATTTCACAAATCCCAGAAACGTGGGAGAAATTGAAAACGCAGACGCAGTAGGCGAAGTAGGAAATGCCAAGTGCGGCGACATAATGAAGATTTACATGAAGATAGAAAACGATGTAATTGTTGATGTAAAGTTCCAGACATTCGGCTGTGCATCGGCGATTGCGACAAGCTCTATGGCGACAGAGCTTATCAAGGGCAAGAGTGTTGACGAGGCACTTGAGCTTTCCAATAAAGCGGTAGTTGAAGCGCTTGACGGGCTTCCTCCTGCAAAGGTACATTGCTCCGTGCTTGCTGAAGAAGCGGTAAAGGCGGCAATTTTAGACTACTATAAAAAGACAGGCAAGGACACAACCGAACTTGAAAAGGTTTGCACAGGTTGCTGCTCAAGCTGCAGTGCCCATGACCACCATCACGACATCCCGACAGATGAAGATTAACTGCAAGGAGTAGAGTTATGTCAAAGACAATATATATTGGCTGCGACCATGCGGCACTTCACATGAAGAACGACATTATCGGCTATCTCAATGATAAGGGCTATAACGTAGAAGACCTCGGTCCCTACACACCCGAAAGCGTTGACTACCCTGCATATGCCGAAAAGGTAGGCAAAGAGGTGGTTGCGGACAAGGGAAGCCTTGGCATTCTTATTTGCGGTACAGGCATCGGCATGAGCCTTGCGGCGAATAAAGTAAAGGGAGTTCGCGCCGCAGCTTGCAGTGAGGTTTATTCTGCAAAGCTGACAAGATTGCATAACGATGCAAATATTCTTTGTCTCGGTGCAAGGGTAATCGGAATTGAAACGGCAAAAATGATGGTTGACGCTTTTGTTGAAACCGAATTTGAAGGCGGCAGACACCAGAGACGCGTTGACATGATTACGGCACTTGAAGAAAAAAACTAAACAGCATTAAAACGCCCGATTTGTCGGGCGTTTTTTGTATGCAAAAGTTGACGGACAAGGGAAAATGTGATATAATCTAATTGTTATAATTATGCTGAAAGGGGAGGATGTAAGTGAAATTTACCTTTGAGACAACATACAATCAAAAGGCTCTTACGGCAATGGCTAAAGGAATAAGAAAACCCGCCCGCAAAAGGATGACGGCACGAAGCCATTTTTTTGGTTGGCTTGTAATTGCATTGGCTCTTCTTTTGACGCTTTTCAGTATTAAAGACGGCTTTGAACTCAGGGCGAATATGGTAGTCACCTGGCTTTGCGCACTTGTGATTTTTGTCGTGCTTTTGTTTGAAGACGGCATAAACGGATATTTCGCAAGAAAGCGTATGCTTTCAGGAACAGAAAAATCAAAAGCGTGTTTCACCGAGGAAAATTTCCGTTCCGAAACAGAGGTGGGAAGCACAGAGTGGAATTATGACAGAATATTAATGCTTGCCGAAACAAAGGATTATTTTATTCTTGTGTTCAGCATAAGTCACGCACAGGTGTATGATAAGAGCACTGTTTGCGGCGGAACGGCTGATGAATTCAGAACTTTTATCTGTGATAGAACAAAAAAGACAATGGCGTATATTAAATAATAATCCCGAAAGGAAATTAAAATGGAAAGTTTTGCAAAAATCCTGTCACAGGAGCTTGGTAAATCCGAACATCACATACAGAATGTAATAGACCTTCTTGCTGAAGGAAACACTATACCCTTTATTGCAAGATACCGCAAGGAAATGCATGGAACAATGGATGATACAACCCTGCGTGCCCTTGAAGAAAGGCTTACCTATCTTCAGAATCTTTCTGCACGTATGGAAGAGGTTAAAAAGTCCATCGAAGGGCAGGGGAAGCTTACGGAAGAGCTGGTGCTTGCCATTGATAATGCAAAGACGCTTTCCGAGGTTGAAGACATTTACAGACCGTATAAGCAAAAGAGGAGAACGAGAGCTACTGTTGCAAAGGAAAAAGGGCTTGAACCGCTGGCGGAAATTCTTCTTGCCCAAGGTCCCGATATGCCAGAGCCCATGGAGCTTGCAGCCGAGTATATAAATTCAGAGCTTGGTGTTGAAAGCGCAGAGGATGCACTTGCGGGAGCCTGTGATATTATTGCCGAGATTATTTCGGATGACGCAGAAATCAGAAAACTGCTTAAAGAAGCAATCAGGGAGTTTGGAAGCATCATTTCAAGAGCGGCAAAGGAAGAGGACTCTGTTTACAGAAACTATTATGAAGCAGCCTTTGCCATAAAAAAGGTGCAGGGACACCAGATTCTCGCCATGAACAGAGGCGAAAATGAGGAGTTTTTAAAGGTAGGTATAGAGTATAACAGAGATAATGCCCTTCAGATTATCTGCTCACGCATCATTACCGGCAAGTCAAAAGCCTTTTCACTTCTTGCAAGCGTTGCAGAGGACGCATATGACAGACTCATTTTCCCATCGGTTGAAAGAGAAATACGAAACGACCTTTTCGACTTTGCCTGTGACGGTGCAATAAAGAACTTTGCATTGAATTTAAAGCCTCTCATAATGCAGCCGCCTGTAAAGGGTAAGGTAACACTTGGCTTTGACCCTGCTTACAGAACGGGCTGTAAACTCGCAGTTGTTGACGGAAACGGCAAGGTGCTTGATACGGGCGTTATTTACCCCACACCGCCTCATAATAAGGTTGAAGAATCCAAGAAGGTGCTCAAAAACCTTATTGCAAAATACGGCATTGAAAACATATCAATAGGTAACGGAACGGCATCGCGCGAATCCGAAAACTTTGTAGCAGAGCTTCTTTCGGAGGTGGGCGCAAACGTCAAGTATATTGTTGTAAATGAAGCAGGCGCATCGGTGTATTCCGCGTCGGAGCTCGGTGCAAAGGAGTTCCCGACCTTTGACGTGTCGCTGAGAAGTGCTGTTTCTATCGCAAGACGTCTTCAGGACCCCATGGCAGAGCTTGTGAAGATTGACCCGAAATCAATCGGTGTCGGACAGTATCAGCACGATATGCCTCAGAAGAAGCTGGGCGAAACCCTTACGGGCGTTGTCGAGGACTGCGTAAACTCGGTAGGAATTGATGTAAATACCGCTTCTCCATCACTTCTTTCCTATGTGGCAGGTCTTAACAGCGCAGTTGCACAGAATGTTGTCACTTATAGAGAAGAAAACGGAAGCTATATAGACAGAAAACAGCTTCTTAAAGTTCCCAAACTCGGCAAAAAGGCGTTTGAACAGTGTGCAGGCTTCCTCAGAGTACCCGAAAGTAAAAATGTGTTTGATAATACAGGTGTTCATCCCGAAAGCTACGATGCAGCAAAGAAGCTTATAGAAATCCTCGGCTATGATAAAAAGGATAGGGAATTTGCCGACATCGAAAAACGCCTTGAGGAATACGGAAGACAAAAAGCGGCAGACGAATGTGAAATCGGCTTGCCTACTCTTTTGGATATCTCAAAGGAACTTGCAAAGCCCGGCAGAGATATCCGAGACGACCTTCCTGCACCTATAATGCGCAGTGCCGCAATGGAGATTTCCGACCTTGCACCCGGCATGGAAATTATGGGCACAGTCAGAAACGTAATTGACTTCGGTGCTTTCGTTGATATCGGCGTGCATCAGGACGGCCTTGTCCATATCTCGCAAATCTGTAATAAATTCATAAA
>JAZQIW010000096.1:0-7652 GCA_045541355.1 Eubacteriales bacterium
CAAGCCCAGCTGTCACTCCTGCGGCGGCTCTTGTAGCGGTAACTGCTCCGGTCACGGTCATTCGGCAGAGGATGACATCATCGCTCAGATTACAAAGAACGTACTCGCACAGCTCGGCAAGTAAGCGGAGAGCCTTTTCGGGCAATGTCCGGGGAAGACTCGGCGAAACCGCAATGTTCGGTGTCGCTCATAAGGGCGGTTTGACCGCCATAGACGCGAACGGTCAAACTATATAGAGCAAATACATAAGGGAGGAAAGACCAATGGCACATGATATGGAAAAGCTTGTAAGTGACATAGTAAAACAGGTGCTGGGTCAGCAGTCCTCCGACGTAAAGATGACAGGTGCTGTCAAAAACTCCATGACAAAAATGACTCTTGAAGCGGCTAAGAAAACAATCGAGGCTGTCCAGAAGAAGGCAAAGGAAATGGGAGTTGCGGCGGTTACGGCAATAGCCGATGCAGGAGGAAATCCGATAGCGGTTCAGAGCATGGACGATGCTTATATTGCAAGCTATGATATAGCTGTAAATAAGGCATTTACGGTGGTGTCCTTAAAGATGCCTACCAAGAGCCTTGCTTCTCTTGCGGCACCGGGAGGCTCTCTTTACGGAATACAGTTTACGAATAACGGCAGAATAGTAATTTTCGGAGGCGGCGAGCCGCTCATGAATAATGAGGGCAGAATAATCGGAGGTCTCGGCGTAAGCGGAGGCAGTGCCGAACAGGATACGCTCTTAGGTGAGTACGGCAAGGCGTTCTTTGAAAGCTTAGTCTAAAAAGGAGAAAACACATGGACGTAAAGGCAAATGATATTGAAGCCATTGTAAGACAGGTGCTTTCAAACCTCAAGGACGGAAACGGCGCAAGCGCAGGTGCTCCTGCGGCGGCTAAAAAGTCGGGCGGCGCAGTTCCCTCCAAGGCACGTGTTGCAATGCTTACAAAGCTTGAACACTTCGATGTGAATGAATACGACGTACCCGCACTCGGCGATGACGATATTCTCGTCAAGGTTGAAGGCTGCGGTGTATGCGGAACGGATGCACACGAATTTAAGCGTGACCCCTTCGGTCTTATCCCCGTTGCACTCGGACATGAGGGCACAGGCGAAATTGTTGCCATGGGTAAGAATGTGAAGAAGGACAGCGCAGGCAAGCCCCTTAATATCGGCGATAAGGTTGTTACCTGTATGATATTCAAGGACAACCCCGACATTACAATGTTCGACCTCAATAAGCAGAACGTTGGCGGTGCCGATGTATACGGACTTCTTCCCGATGATCCCAATAACCACCTTCAGGGCTGGTTTGCGGACTATATGATAGTCAAGGGCGGCTCGACAGTATTTAACGTAAGCGACCTTGACCTTGATTCAAGAATACTTATCGAACCCTGTGCGGTGCTCATTCACGCGGTTGAAAGAGCAAAGACAACAGGTATTCTCAGATTCAACTCAAGGGTTGTTGTACAGGGCTGCGGACCTATCGGTCTTATCTGTATTGCAATTCTGAGAACAATGGGTATAGAAAACATCGTAGCTGTTGACGGCAACGATATGAGACTTGAATTTGCAAAGAAGATGGGCGCAGGCGCAAGCGTAAACTTCAAGAACCATAACGGTGTTGAAGAGCTTGCCAAGGGCGTTGAAAACGCCTTCGGCGGTTATCTTGCGGATTTTGCGTTCCAGTGCACAGGCTCGCCCGTAGCACACGCAAACATCTATAAGTTCATCCGCAACGGCGGCGGACTTTGCGAGCTCGGCTTCTTCATCAACGGCGGCGATGCTCAGATTAATCCCCACTTTGATATCTGTGCAAAGGAAATCACAACCGTAGGCTCATGGGTATATACCCTCAGAGACTATGCGACAACCTTTGACTTCTTAAAGAGAGCAAAGGCAATAGGCATTCCCCTTGGTGAGCTTATCACACATAAGTATCCCTTGGATAAGATTAACGAGGCACTTGAAATGAACCTTTCAATGCAGGGACTCAAGATAGCAATCGTTAACGAATAAAAACAGGTTAAAAAAATAAAAAAATATATACATAACAGGAGGAAAACAAAATGGCATACGAAGCACTCGGTATGATCGAAACAAGAGGTCTTACAGCAGCAGTTGAAGCTGCAGATGCAATGGTAAAGGCAGCAGAGGTTACTCTCATCGGCACAGAGAAGATCGGTAGCGGTCTCGTATCTGTAATGGTTAGAGGCGACGTAGGTGCAGTTAAGGCAGCAGTTGAATCCGGTACAGCAGCAGCTTCCAGACTCGGCGAAATTATTGCTACTCACGTAATCCCCAGACCTCACGCAGACGTTGAAAAGATTCTTCCCAAGTTCTAATTTAAGAACAGAGGAAAAACCCGGAGGAAAAGACAATGGCTGAAAGAAAATCTTCGGCTAAGAAGACTGTACTTGCTTCACCCGCAAAAGAAGTTGTGGAAAAGGTTATCGAAAAGAAGCCCGTAGAAGAAGTAAAGGCAGAAACACCAAAAACAACAAAAAAATCCGAAACAAAGGAGACAAGGACTATGGTACAGCAGGCACTTGGTATGGTAGAAACCAGAGGTCTCGTTGCAGCAATTGAAGCAGCAGATGCTATGCTCAAGGCAGCAAACGTTGAACTCGTTGGAACAGAAAAGATCGGTAGCGGTCTCGTATCCGTAATGGTTAGAGGCGACGTAGGTGCAGTTAAGGCAGCGGTTGAAGCAGGTCTCGCAGCAGCTCAGAAGCTCGGCGAAATCATCGCAACACACGTAATCCCCAGACCTCACACAGACGTTGAAAAGATTCTTCCCAGCCTTAAGTAAGCATCGAATATTGCATAAATAATTGTTTTTCAGTGGAATTTATGCTGAAAAATCATTGAAAATGCAAGTTTCTTTGCAAGGTTCTGAGAAAGAAAAGCCAAGAAGTGTTACATATTCGGGGCAAGTATTTCTTGCCCCGAGGGTGACGCTTGCGCTTATTTATGGGTACGAATGATTTTTCGTAAGTGTAGATAAACGCAAATATCACCTTTTTATTAAACGAAAGGGGACAGACTATGATAATAGGAAAAGTAACAGGAAGCATAGTATCCACACGCAAGAACGAAAACCTTGTGGGACATAAGCTGCTTATTGTAAAGCCGCTTTCTTGCATGAAGGTGTCGGGCGAATGCGAAAGCTTTGTTGCAATTGATAACGTCGGCGCAGGTGTCGGTGAGGTTGTGCTTGTGGCAAAGGGAAGCGCGGCAAGAATAGGCTGCGGCTGTGAAAATGCACCTGTTGATGCGGCAATTGTGGGTATCGTTGATGATGCAAGCAATTTGGAGTGTGACGAATAATGGATATAAAGGCACTTTCCGATATACTCAAAAATGCCGGTGTTGTAGGTGCCGGCGGTGCGGGTTTCCCCTCATACGCCAAGCTTAACGATAAGGCAGATACAATTATACTTAACTGCGCCGAATGTGAGCCGCTTTTAAAGCTTCACAGACAGGTGCTTGAATATCATGCAGAGGAAATTGTCTTTGCCCTTGAAACGGTAAAGAACGTTCTTAATGCCGATAGGGTAATTATTGCACTGAAGCCTCATTATAAAGAAGCCGTTGCGGCGACAGAGGCGGCAATTGAAGGCAAGAAGGGCTTTGAAATCGGTCTTCTTCCCGAGATTTATCCTGCAGGCGATGAGGTAATTACAATTTACGAAACCACGGGCAGAGTTGTTCCTGCGGGACAGCTTCCCATAAGTGTCGGCTGCGTGGTTTACAATGTTGAAACAATGCTGAATGCCGCCTTTGCCATTAAAGAAGGCGCAGGCGTTACATATAAGTATATAACCGTAGCGGGAGAGGTTAAAAAGCCGTGCACCCTAAAGGTGCCTATCGGTATGACCTACGGCGAGGTGGTAGAGCTTGCAGGCGGCGCAACGATTGAGGAGCCGGTTATCTTTGCAGGCGGCCCCATGACCGGTTCAATCTCGTCAAAGCGCGATGTTGTTACAAAGACCTCAAACGCAATTCTTGTTCTTAGTGAGAACCAGTATATTATACAAAAGAGAAAGACTCCCGTAACCATCAGCATGAAGCGTGCCATGAGTGCCTGCTGTAACTGTATGATGTGTACGGATTTGTGCTCGAGACATCTTCTCGGTCATCCCATTGACCCTCAGAAATTCATGATGTATTCAACCGGCGGTGTTACAAAGAACACAGAGCCGTATGTAAATACATTTTTCTGTTCGTCATGCGGACTTTGCGAATACTATTCCTGCTTCCAGGGACTGAGCCCTGCAACGCTTATCGGAAAGACAAAGGCAAAGCTTAAGGCTGAGGGCGTACCGATGCCAAAGGATATTGAAAAGAAAGAGGTGCATAAGTCGCGCGAGTTCCGTATGGTTCCCGTATCAAAGCTTGTGCGCAGACTCGGACTTAATAAATACGACGTAGCTTGTCCTCTTGACGACACCCTCGTATCGGCAAAGAGCGTAAAGATAATGCTGAGACAGCATATCGGCGCACCTGCGGATGCGGTTGTTAAAAAGGGCGATGCGGTTTCCGAAGGACAGGTAATAGCGGCTGCTCCCGAGGGACTTGGCGTTGCAATTCACGCATCAATTTCGGGTAAGGTGGCGGAGGTTACCGACACCTACATAACGATAAAGGCATAGCGAGGTGATTACAGATGAGTAAAGCAATAGGAATGGTTGAATACAAGACCGTTTCAAGCGGTATGACGGCGGCTGATAACATGGTTAAAACGTCAAACGTAGAGATACTTCAGGCATCCACCGTTTGTCCCGGTAAATACATAGTACTTATAACAGGCGAACTCAGTGCTGTAAGAAGCTCGGTTGATTCGGCAAAGGCTCTCTACCCCGACCAGCTGACAGACTCCTTTGTGCTCGGCAATCCCCACGAGGATATATTCACAGCCATCTACGGCGGCGCAAGCATAGAAAACGCAAAGGCTCTCGGTGTTCTTGAAACCTTTACTGCCCCCTCTATTATTGTTGCGGCAGACAGCGCGGCAAAGGCGGCTGAGGTAAAGCTTATAGAGCTCAGAATTGCAAGAGGTATGTGCGGTAAGAGCTATATGCTCCTTACAGGTACCGTGGCATCCGTTTCGGCAGCCATTGAAAATGCAATGAAGGTTGTGGGCGACTCGGGACTTCTTCTTGACTACTCGGTTATTCCAAATCCCGATCCGTCAATCTGGGACAGCATACTTTGAGTAAATGCAAAATGCAAAATGCAAAATGCAGAATGCAAAATGCAAAATGCAAAATGCAGAATGCAAAGAGCAAATGAATAAAACAACAAAGGGGCGGCCGGTGCGGTCGCCCAAATCACAATATAGAGAAAGCGGGGGAAAACTTCTTGCTTCCGATTGAAAGAAAAAACACAATACTATCCCGCCTCATGGCAGAGGGAAAGGTAATAGTCAGCGACCTTGCACTTGAATTTGACGTTACCGAGGAGACAATCAGGCGAGACCTTGATAAGCTTGAGAAGGAAGGGCTTGCAAAAAAGACCTACGGCGGAGCTGTCAAGAATGAAAACCTGAATACAGAGCTTCCCTTGACAGTCAGAAAGCAGACAAACGTTGAGGGCAAGAAATACATAGCCGAGAAAATCGCAGAGCATATCAGCGACGGCGACTATATTCTCCTTGATGCATCTACAACGGCTCTCTTTACCGTAAAAGAAATTGCCGACAGACACAATATAACATTGCTGACAAATTCAATTGAGGTTCTTCTTGAGCTTCCCCAGAACAATGACTGGAGAGTGATTTGCACAGGCGGAGAGTTTGTGCAGAGCAGCCTGTATTTTGCGGGCAGACAGGTTGAATCCATAATTGACGAATATAATGTAGACCTTTGTGTTATTTCCTGTAAAGGACTTGACATGGAAAAGGGCATTACCGATACAAGAGACTATAACGCAACCATCAAGAAGGCGTTTATGCGCTCGGCAAAGAAGGTTTTTCTTGCGGTGGACAACACAAAGTTTGACAAAACAAGCTTTGTAAGACTTGCAAACATAGGCGAGGTTGATGCGGTTGTTACCGACAAAGAACCGAGCGATGAATGGAAGAGCTATTTTGCTTCAAACAATGTGGAGTTGTACTATTAAAAGGGCTTCCTGTGCAAAGGGAGGCATAGAGTACAAGCAATTCTGTGTAAAGCGGTGCTAAATGTTGAGTTCTTTTGCTTGCTTTTCTGCGTAGAAACTTATAACAGCACTCATTTTGCCGCAAGCCTTAAAGGCGGCAAAATGAAACCGCAATCGGGAAACATACATAAGAAAAAAATTGCAATAGAACGGAGCGAAACGTGAGTTCTTTTGCTTACTTTTCTCCGAAAGAAAAGTAAGGAGTGAAATAAATGCAAAGATTTAAACTAAAAACAGATATTATTTTCGGGCAAAACGCCCTTGAGGCACTAAAGACCGTAAAAGGAAAAAATGTAGTTGTGTTTACGGATAGGTTTCTTACCGATAACGGAACTGCCCATAGAATAAAGGCATTGCTGACAGGCTGCGAGAATGTGTCAATATATTCCGACGTCATTCCCGATCCGCCTGTTGAAACGGTGGCAAGCGGTCTGAAATACCTCATGGATAATGACATTGACCTTGTAGTTGCTCTCGGCGGCGGCTCGGCAATAGATGCGGCAAAGGGAACGGTGTATGTTGCAAGAAAGCATACGGGAAAATACATCCGCCTTATTGCCGTTCCCACAACCAGCGGAACAGGCTCGGAGGTAACTGAATTTGCGGTAATTTCCGATAGACAGGCAGGAAGAAAAATTCCTCTTGTTGACGAAGAAATGCTTCCCGAAATGGCAATTTTGTCATGCGAATTGACGGCAAGCGTACCCCCGACAGTTACAGCCGACACAGGCTTTGACGTGCTGACACACGCACTTGAAGCGTATATTTCAAAGAATGCCAACGAGTTTTCCGACGCTCTTGCCGAAAAGGCGGTTGAGCTTTGGGCAGAATATATCGTGCCCGCATATAAAAACGGTAACGATATGATAGCAAGGGAAAAGATGCACACAGCCTCCTGCCTTGCAGGCATTGCCTTTAACGAGGCAGGTCTCGGTGTAAACCATTCTATCGCCCATGCCCTCGGCGCACAGTTCCATATACCTCACGGAAGGGCAAACGCAATGCTTCTTCCTCATGTTCTGAGATATAACACCGAGCTTGATATCAAGTTCTGCGTAAAGAACGCAAATGCCACAGCCGATAAGCTTGAAGGCTTGGCAAGACGACTCGGTTATCCCGGAAACTCTCCCGATGTCGGTGTTCGTAACATGATTCATAAAATCAAGGAATACCAGAGATGGCTGAACATCCCTCAGACACTCGGTGAAGCAGGTGTTACCAAAGACCAATACACCAAGGCAAAGCAGAACATCATCGAAAGTGCCATTGCCGACGCATGTACTGCGACAAATCCGAGAACAGTTGATGCCAAGGGCGTTGAGGAAATACTCGATAAGATTGATATATTTATATGAGAATGAGAAAAGCATCCGAAAGGGTGCTTTTGTGTTTGTTTGATAAATTGGAATTTATCTAATTGTTCTTGCTATCCGTTATGACATAAAATCCTTCTTGAATTGCTGAAAGTGTCGCAACTGAGCATACTACTATC